>NZ_JBEGHD010000005.1:0-236289 GCF_049334165.1 Halocola ammonii | reverse complement strand
TGGAAATGCGATAGATTAAATTCCTGAGCCCGCTACAGGTAGGGTCTTGCCACTCACTATCCCGCTATTCGATAACAGTTGTGACACTAAATAGCGCGCCATCGAACTGGCACTGCTCCCTGCTTCCATACCCGGAAAAGCGGACTCCAGCATCTCGGTTTGTACTGATCCCAAAGCATAACAGTTCACCAAAATACCCTCCTTGTCTAATTCCGTGGCCAAACATTCTGTCAATATCGATAAAGCTCCCTTGCTCGAACTGTATACCGATAAACCTGGAAACTTCGAATAACCACTCATGCCGCCTATGCTACCAATGTTCATCACCTGGGATCCGTCAGACATCTTTAAAAAAGGAACTAAAGCCTGGGTAAGGAAATAAGGTACTTTGTAGTTGACCGCTGTGACGTGATCAAAATCTTCCTCTGTCATCTGATCAAAAGGTTTGTTCACTAAGGCACCAGCATTATTAACAAGTACATCGATCCCGGGCCAATTTTTATCTACAAAGTCTACAACGGATTTTCGATCGGAAGAACTCTTAAGATCAATGACCAGCGGCTGCACATTTTTATGAACCACTGATTCGGACAATTCCCGAAGCAAATCTTCGCTTCTTGAAATTGCTAAAATGATGTTTTCAGGATCTTTGGCCAGTTCCTCTACAATTGCTCTTCCTAGACCGCGACTCGCACCAGTTACTACTATATGTCTTTTTTTACTCATGACTTATTCCTTTTCGTATTCGCTCAGTAAGTTTCGAATATCCTTTTTGAGCTGCTCAATGTCTTCACTTGAAGTTCCATCATAAAAACCTCGTAATCTCTTGTCTGGATCGACCAACACAAAGTTCTCTGTGTGGATAAAATCCTGTGCTCCGCCATCACCTTCATCAAGCACCGCGAAGTAGTCCTCGCGCGCGAGCTTATATATATGCTCTTTTGCTCCTGTTGTCAACATCCACTGATCTGGGTTAACACTATACCTGGCCGCGTAATCTGCAAGGACTGAAACAGAGTCGGCTTCTGGTGTTACAGAATGAGACAGGAACATCACTTTGTCGTTCCCTTCGAACTCTTCCTGCAGTTCAGACATTTTACTGCTCATTTTCGGACAGATGGTTTGGCAACGTGTGAAGAAGAAATCAGCAACATAAATTTTGTCTTCGAATTTCTCTTCAGAAATCGTATCGCCAAGTTGATTGATTAAAGTAAACTCTCCTACTCTATGATCACGAGTTTTCTTTTGGAGAGAAGGGTCAACCAGATCGGGGTTAATATCTGCCGGATTATATATTGGTAAAGGATCGGGTTGTTTTAAAATAAAATACCCAAAGAGAACAGCTGCAATGAAGATTACTCCGAAAATGACTACTCTTTTCATTAGATTGAATTCTATTTAAAATTTCTAAGAATTTGATTTACCTGATTAACATAGCCGGAGCCAAAAAGATTAACATGCACAAGTAGCGGATATAAATTATGTAGCGGCAATCGCTCTTGCCAGCCGGATTCCATAGCAAATGAATTATTGTAAGATTCGTAAAAGGCCGCTGAGAACCCGCCAAAAAGCGTAGTCATTGCGATGTCGGATTCACGATGTCCAAAGTAAGTCGCTGGGTCAATGAGAACTGGAGCGTTTGTGCTATCTACTATAAAGTTTCCACTCCACAGATCTCCGTGAATGAGGGAAGGAGATTCTTCGGGGACTTCAGTTTGGAGCAAATTGTAAATGTGATCGAAAGAACTGCTGAATGTAAACCCCGCATCTACCGCCATTCTCACCTGGGGCTCTATTCTGTGTTTAATGAAAAACTCGGCCCAGGAAGATTCCCAGGTATTGGACTGCCTTAGCGAACCCATGTAATTGTCGTGATCTAATCCAAACTTTTCACCTATTTCGCGATGTAAATTGGCCAATCTTTGACCGAACTCTTCCCAGAAAGAATCTGTTTCGGATCCCGATTCGATCCACTCCGTGAGGAGGTAGGCTACAGAGTCGAGTTCACCTGTTGCGATTACATTGGGAATTCGAATATGATTTCCTCTGGAAAGTAGCTCCAGACCGCTCTGTTCTTTATCAAACATCTGAGGAAAAGCTTCTCGCTTATTCCATTTTACGAAATAATTTGTGCCGTCAGCTAAAACCCGTGCAGCATGATTTATGCTACCGCCCCCCACGGATTTAACACTTTCAACCTTTACAGTCTTCTTTGTGAAGGCCGATAGCCTGGAGGAAAGCTCTTGCTTAAGATCTTCTGGCATCATGCTCATCGGGCGTAAACCTCCTCTCCTGAAACGAACGTTTTAAGCACTTCTGTTTTGAGCACATCTTCTTCGCTCACGCTCATCAAATCTTTGTCGAGAATAATAAAGTCTGCTCTTTTGCCTGGCACCAAAGAACCCTTACCTTCTTCTTCAAAACCTGCCAGGGCAGCCCAGACTGTCATTCCCTTGAGCGCTTCTATTCTCGATAATGCATTTTCAGGTTGGAAACCTTCTTCTGGCTCTCCATCTTCATCTTGCCGAAAAACAGCCGACTGAAAGGTTTCGAAAGGCGAAATATCTTCGATTGGGAAATCAGTTCCCAGCGGAATCCAGCCGAGTTGTTTCTTCAGGTCGAGGTAAGCATAAGCGTTTTTGAGACGCTCCTCGCCCAATCTCTCGTCAGCCCAGTGCATATCCGAAGTGGCATGTGTTGGCTGCACACTAGGAATGATGGAATATTCACCAAACTTGTCAAAATCTGCACGGTTAACGACCTGAGCATGCTCAATTCTCCACCTCTTATCATTTACTCCACCCAGTGCATCCGCATAAACATCTAGAATGAGGTGCACCGCAGAATCGCCAATGCAGTGCGTGTTCATCTGAAATCCAGCTTCCGACAGATCTTCAGCTCTATCATAAAAATACTGAGGATCGCTGAGCAGAAAACCGTAATAGCTGCTATCAGTTACATCTGAATATGGGTGCATGAGGCAAGCTCCGCGTGAGCCTAAAGCTCCATCAGCGTAAAACTTAAAAGATCTGACGTTCAGCTTTTCGGTTTTGTAAGGTCCTGAAGCGAGGTACTTCTCGTAGTTCTCTGGATGGTCACTGAGCATTGCGTAGACATTCATCTTGAGATCTCCTGTTTGATGAAGACTGTCAATCACTTCTATTTCATTCCACATCAGACCGGCATCGTGAATGCTGGTGAGACCAGTTGCAAAGCAGTTTTCCTGCGCGGTCATCAGAGCCTCTGCCATTTGCTCTCTGTTTTTATCAGGAATGGCGCTATTTATGAGATTCATAGCGTTGTCAATAAAGACACCGGTCATTTCACCATTTTTCATTGCAATCATCCCGCCTTCCACTGGAGTTGATTTTTTGATGCCGGCAAGGTCCATGGCTTTTTGATTAGCCAGGAGGGCATGACCATCTATTCTGGTAAGAACTACAGGAGTAGTTGGAAACAAACTGTCGAGCAGTGCTTTGTTCGGCAAGCTTTTATCGTTCCAAAGATTTTGATCCCAACCCCGGCCCAGGAGCCAGTCACCTTCAAAGCTTTTTGAGTAATCGCTCGTTCGCGTCACCACCTCATCGAAACTCTTGACACCTGAGAGATCGAGCTCGTTGTATCGAAGTCCGTAAGCCAAAAAATGGCAATGCGCATCAATGAATCCAGGATAAACTGGCTTGAGTTGTGCATCCACCTTTCTTTTAGAGCTATACTTATTCAGAATTTGTCTATCAGCACCCAACTCGAGAATCTTTCCGTCCTTAATTGCCATAGCCTGATGAGTGTCATTGGATTCGTTCATGCTGTAGATCTGAGCATTGTGCACAATGAGATCAGCTTGCTGACTTTTCATACAACTACTCAAAGCTAGCGCTAACAATATCCACACAAAACTGACTTTATTTAGAATCATGGCTGCTATTTTGATTGAGTGCGAATTTAATGCAGTTCTTACAAAGGGCAATTTTGATTCGGACTTCTCGAAGTTTTCCTCAAAAGATGCGAGTTGGACAAGCCGACCGCTGAAAGCTTTTACTTTTGTTCGATACAAAAATCAAGAATGCCATGAAGTATCAATCTGAAATCATCATCGACAAGCCATTGGAAAAGGTGGCTGAGCTTTTTGACAATCCAGAAAACATGAAAGTGTGGCAACCGGGCTTGGTAAGTTTTGAGACGATTGAGGGCGAGCCAGGGAAAGAAGGAGCCGTTTCAAAACTACAATACAAAATGGGCAAGCGAGAAATTGAAATGAAGGAAACCATTTTGAAGAGAAACCTGCCGCATGAGTTTTCGGGAACTTATGAGGCCAAAGGAGTATTCAACATCATGGAAAACCACTTTGAAAAAGTAGACGAAAACAAAACACGTTGGCTAGCTGATGTCGAATTTCAGTTTGATGGTTTTGCGATGAAAGTAATGGCCTGGATGATGCCTCGAGCTTTTAGAAAACAAACCATCAAAAACATGCAGAACTTTAAGGAGTTCGCTGAGTCTCAACCCACCACATGAGCTAGACTTGATTGAGGCTTTGAATACACCGTTGCTCAGGCAATGTGAAAGGGCGTCAATTAGCCATTGACATATCGCTATCGATAGGCTGGATTTGAATATCACCAAACAATTGCTGCTTATCTAAGTTAGTAATGATAGCATCCAATCAACCCCTAGTTGATTGGAATTCGCTAAATTCAAAAAATTACTCACTAAAAAAACCAAGATCGAAATGGCTAAATGTTTTGCTCTAATAGGCTGGAGCCTTCCAGTGATCGAAAGCATGCAAAAAACGGGAAGACCCTTTGTTGTGGTTTCACTTCCTGATTTTCAAACATACGCGGATGAAAATGACATCCCTTTTGTCGGATACGAACTCAACGAGTGGAGTGACACATCCAACTCCCGCGATTTACACGAAAAGTTAAAAGCGTTTGACGTTGACGTAGCTGTTCCACTTTTTGAAGAAACTGTAGAATGGGCTGGAGCCCTAAACTCTATTTACAGAGACGACCCCCGAGTACTCAACCGTGCGTTTCTTTTCAGAAACAAGGCGATGATGAAACGTAAGGCTTTGATTGGCGGCCTCCGGGTTGGACTTTTTGAAGAAGTTCACACCAGAGATCAGGTACGTCAATTTATGAAACGTCTTAACGAAGCCAACCTGCAGATGGAGGGCGAAGAGTCGAGTTGGGTTCACCTGAAACCATTTGCGGCAGCAGGAACTGTCGGACACAGACTTTTGCGAAGTGAAGAAGACATTGATAAAAAGGTAGAAGATGGAGATTTCCCATGTTTGGCAGAAAGCCACCTTGTAGGTCAGGAATTCTCTTGTGAAGCCTTTGTTCACAAAGGAAAAATTAGATTCCTGAACATTACCGAATACGTGAAATTGGGATACTCCAACTTCATACCCGAGGGATCTTATCTTGCATCCAAGCGTCCCCTGATTCACGAAAAGATGCAGCAACTCGTTGACATATTCGGAATCGAGTACGGAATGATTCACCCCGAATGGTTTATCGATGAGAATGATAATCTCAGCTTTGGTGAGGTAGCTTGCAGAATTCCAGGAGGTCACATTCTCGAGCTCGCTTCAAAGGCTTACAACTTCGATGCACTTGCGGCATTTGTGATTTGTCATGATCCATCGTTGACAGATCAAGAGCTCGATGAGATTTTCCCACCGAAAGATTACAAGCCGGAAAATTACTACGGTAATGTGATGATTTATCCACACAAAAATGAGATCTCCAAATTAGAGATTCCCGAAGAACTGAACGAAGAACCTTACTTCCTCGACCACTCACTGGTTCCGCCACTGAGCACTCAGAAAATTTCGGACAGAAGCGGTTTTGGTAACCATTTTGGAACGGTGAATTTTAAAGGTGAAGATCCCGAGAGAATCAAAGATCTACTGCAGCATTACGAGACTGTGGATTTCTACCTATAACACATAAACAAAGAAAATCAGCGATTACATGATCGATACTCCCGAAAGAGTCTACAACAACTTTGAAACGAGCTTTGAGGAACTAAAGACTGCCTCAGCTCTAACGAGAAAAGAAAAAACCCAGCGACTGGCCAGCCAGATAAATCTACTGAGCCGAACCAAAGACGGCATCAAGTTCTTGTATGAGAAAAGTCTGGATGTAGAAGCCGCTGGCTTTTTTGCAGACTCTCCGTGGAAAGAACCGAGAAAACTAGTGCCCTCCCTTGTGAAAGGCACGCTGAGGGCAGGCAGCCCAACATCCGACTTTGAAGTGATGAGCGACTTGAGAATGTTGGCTTATGCCAACGGTCGCTCGGAGGGTGAAGCCAGCATTTCACAGGAAGAAGCTCAACAGTACCTCGAAGAAATAGTGGTTCACAACCTCGAGTTTGTATTTGAAGAGCTCACTGAGGAATCACGTGCTGCAATGAGCAGTCAGGAGCAGAAAAAAGTATTTAATCTGTTTCGCATGCTCTCGGAGCACGCAGGATTGGACAACATAAAATCGAATCTCGCAGAAGAGATTAAATTAACCTGCGAACAGCGCCCCATAGTTACGCGGAAAGCCCGAAGGCTCATCCACATGGTGAGATCGAAAATTTCACTTGACGGAGGAACTGAAGCAGACAAAACACTACAGTTCTATGTCGACTCCATTCACGGACCGTCTCCACTTTCGAAAAAGTGTGAATCACGGGAAGAGTATGCGAGTAAACTGGACAGCCTTTCCAGCGACAGGTTAGAAGAAGAAGCTGAATCGCTTGGGCGATATTTGCAGGCGACCGGTTTGTCAAATGGCTATCTTGGATCGTTTGTGCTAAAGGTGGTGCATTCAAATCCCGATCTGATTCCTCTGGCCCTTGGACTATCGCCTTCTGGGAAAGCCGAATGGTCCCATCATCAATCTAGAGTTTCCAACCTCATTGAACAGGTAGTAACTGACCATAATTATCAGTGTCTTTATGGACTGGCTATGATGTTGGAGAAAAGTCTTTTCGCTCGAAGAGCTGTGCGGGCGGGTCTGAATAACTTACTTCTAGTAAACATTCATTCGCAAATTGAAAAGCGCATCTTAAAGTCTGTCATTCAGCCGCACGAGTCAGTAACGGCTAAACAGTATTTAATTGGTGCGACAATCAGAACTCTGGGTCAACCTCTAGGGGTCGGACAAGGAAACAACGCTACTTGCCAGTCGGCTCGTGGAATCAGCATGTGGAGCCAGCATTCACCGGCCAAGCTGATTAACATGATCATTACAGTGGCCACGCAAAACAATCTGGTAATGAGATTTGAGACCCAGGATCTTGAATCTATCAAACTTGGAAAAGGGCTAATTGATAAGCTCGATTACAATTTAGATGCAGTTTCGGCCATTCTCGTTCCTCACCTTGATAAGATTTATAACGAGATGATGAGGAGAGCAGCGAACCGCGGGGAAGATCCTCACAAATGGGTTAACCCCACGCTATACGGATCTTGGATACAGATGGGGTTCGCTGGAGTCTATGACTATTTTACTCAATCGATCCATGACTACAAGGGTTTTGTAAAGATATTTTATGCTGCATTTCACCCTGATTTAAATGGTGGAAGGAAAATGGTTTATCCCAATCCGGTAGGTATTTTCATCACATCCAACAGAGGTGACATGGTTGGATTTCACGCAATATCTTTACTTAGGGTGAAGAAGAATCCGAACACCGGAGAAATTCGTTGTTACTTTTTGAATCCAAATAATGAGGGTCGACAAGATTGGGGACAGGGCATTAAACCTACTGTTTTTGGCAATGGTGAACGTCATGGGGAGTCCTCACTACCATTTCACCAGTTTGTAGCCAGGGTGTACGCCTTTCACTACAACAATCTTGAAGCAAAAAATCACTTTGATGAAGTGCCTCAGGAAGAAATCGATAAGGTTTACAAATTATCTAAAGAAAGCTGGGGGACTTCCTATGTTTGGCACGAAACTCCAAGACAATGGTAAAACACTCTTCAAGAATTGAGCTGAGCCAATCGGCATTGAAAAATAACATAAACTTTCTCCGAAAAAGAATCGGAGACAACGTCAGACTATCGTCTGTGGTAAAAGCCAATGCATACGGCCACGGCATTGCCACCTATGTTCCTATGGCAGAGAAATGCGGAGTGAAGCATTTCTCTGTGGCATCCTCATTTGAGGCTGAGGAGGTGTTGGAAGTCTGTGCCAATGACACTAAAATTATGATCATGGGTATCCTCTACGATGAGGACATACCCTGGGCAATAAAAAATGAAATTGAGTTTTATATTTTCAATTACGACCGATTGGTTTTGGTCAATAAAATTGCAAAAGACATTGGCAAAAAAGCTCACATTCACATTGAGGTTGAAACCGGAGCCAACAGAACTGGTGTAGCGGAAAGAGAGTTCGCAAAATGCCTGACATTTTTAAAAAAGAACTTGGATCAATTTGAATTTGAAGGCTTGTGTTCTCATTTTGGTGGAGCTGAGTCTTTCTCAAATCAATTTAAAATTGACAAGCAGCAAAAGCGATTTGAGGAATACTGGAAAGTCTGCAAAAAAAGAAAGCTCATGCCGAAGTTTCGTCACCTGGCAAGTTCGGCTGCATCGCTTCACTACCCTAAGTCGCGATTTGATATGGTTCGCGTAGGAGTTTCGCAGTACGGTCACTGGCCAAGTCCTGATATTTACTACGCCTATCTTCAGGAACAAAATAAATCTTCAGCCAATGCTCTGAAAAGAATTGTTTCCTGGAAAACCGACATCATGGACATTCGGCCGGTAAAAGAAGGTGAATTTATTGGCTATGGCACAGCCTACCAGGCTACTCATGACATGACAATTGCAGTACTGCCACTGGGCTACTCCAACGGATACCCCAGAGCGTTGTCAAACAGAGGTTTTGTTTTGATAAATGGAAAAAAGGCCCCTATCACGGGATTGATCAACATGAATCTTTTTATGGTAGACATCTCACATATTCCTGAAGCACAGGTGGGAGATGAAGTGGTACTCATAGGAAGACAAAAAAACAACACCATCGGGATCAGTTCTTTTACCAACACCACTCAGCTGCTCAACAACGAAATGATGAGCAGACTGCCTCAGGCGATACCCAGAAAGGCAGTCCGCTAATCAAAACGAAAATTGTTACCCAATGCCGCGAATCACATCGTGGCGAGTGATAATGTGGTGTTGACCTTCATCAAGCTCTACCAAAACGGCTGGAACGTCTTTAGAAATCAGCTTGCTGACTTCAGAAATTGAAGCAGCCGACTGAACCACGGGAAATGGCTTCTGCATCACTTCCGATACTTTTTTCTTAGACACTTGGCGATCATCGCTCAGGAGTTGAAAAATTTGGGTTTCATCTAGTGAACCAACAAACTCACCGTCTTTCATCACTGGAAGCTGCGAGATCTTGTATTCGCGCATCTTATCAATGGCGTGACTCACCAACTCTTCAGATCCAACAGTAACCAGAGACATATCTCTGTGGTCTTCGATCAGATCGTTGGCAGTTTTATTGTCTTTATTAAGGAATCCGCGATCGCGCATCCAGTCATCGTTGAAGACTTTTCCAACGTAGCGTGAGCCATGGTCGTGAAAAAGCACAACCACAACACTGTCTTCATTGAGCTCATCTTTGATTTGGCGAACTGCCTGAAAAGCAGACCCAGCAGAGTAGCCGAGGAAAAGACCTTCTTTCTCTGCGAGCTCGCGAGTTACAAGTGCACCTTCCTTGTCGGTCACTTTTTCGAATCGGTCGATAACGCTAAAGTCAACGTTTTTTGGAAGAATGTCTTCACCAATTCCTTCTGTGATGTAGGAGTAGATTTCGTTCTTATCGAATTCTCCAGTTTCGTGGTATTTTTTGAATACAGACCCATAGGCATCTGCTCCAATGATTCTCACGTCCGGATTTTTCTCTTTTAGGTATTTTCCAACTCCAGAGATGGTTCCACCTGTTCCGACACCTACCACAAAGTGAGTGATTTTTCCATCGGTCTGGTCCCAAATCTCAGGACCGGTCGAGTCGTAATGCGCCTCCCGATTGCTAAGGTTGTCGTACTGGTAAGGGTAAAATGAATTGGGAATTTCTTTATTGAGACGCTCCGCAACTGAATAGTAAGAATCTGGATGTTCGGGAGGTACCGCTGTCGGGCAAACAATCACCTTCGCACCAAGGGCACGCAAGATGTCCATTTTCTCTTTGGACTGTTTGTCGCTCAGCGTGCAAATCAGCTTATAGCCTTTCACGATGCAGGCGAGCGCCAGTCCCATGCCGGTGTTTCCTGAAGTACATTCGATGACGGTACCTCCTGGCTTCAACTTTCCGGCCTTTTCGGCATCTTCAATCATTCTCAGCGCCATCCTGTCTTTCACAGAGTGTCCCGGATTAAAGTATTCGACTTTGGCTAGAACCGTCCCCGGAATATCTTCGGCCAATTTATTAATCCTCACCATTGGCGTATTTCCAATGGTTTCTAGTATGTTGTTCTTGATTTTCATCTTCTAAAATTATTGCGGTGCAAAGGTAAAATCTTCGCTGGGAAAAGCGGACAAAAACCACGAGAACTAGCCTCGTTCAAATTCCGTTGGAACGAAATAAATGGAACATTGTTCAAGCCTCCATTTTTGATTCTGAGCTAAATGGAGTAATTTAACCTCAAACTTTCACCTTATGAAAACAACTATCCTGTCAGTCATCGCCATTTTTCTATCAATTACGCTAATCGTTTCCTGCTCCCGAGAGGAGTTGACACCCAAGGTGAGCAAGACGAAGCTGTCTTTAACACCGCCTGACTACGATTATCTGGCAGTATCAAAAAACGTTGGATATCTTGGACGAGTTTTATTTTACGACAAATCACTTTCGGTAAACAACAGTATTTCTTGTGCTTCGTGCCACAAACAAGAACTCGCTTTTTCGGACCACGATCAGTTTAGCGGTGGATTCGAGAATTTGAAGACTTCAAGAAACTCTCCTCCCATCCAAAATTTGATGGGCGCCCTGAACGGTGATACGTTTGGAATTTTCACTAGCGGTCAATCTCTTTTTTGGGATGGAAGTGAAACCGATCTGCAAAATTTAGTTTTAAAACCCATCACTCACAGAATTGAAATGGGGATGCGCTCTCCTCAGGATTTGGTAGATAAACTGAGAACTGTGAGCTACTACGAAGAACTTTTCAATAATGCATACGGAAGTCCCGAAATTACTGTGGACAAAATCAGTGAAGCACTGGCTGGGTTTGTAGGTAGTATTGAGTCGAACAAATCGAAATTTGATGTTAACCTAAATACTCTCGAAAACTCGTTTAGTGAAATGGAGATGCGTGGTCAGGATTTGTTTTTTGGTGACTACGACTGCGGAAGCTGTCACCAACTTCAGCTACCTTTTGGCTATGATCCTACAACAGCCGCTTTTGGAGAAATGGTAAATATTGGGCTGGATTTACAAACTACGGACCCCGGATTTGCCGATGTTTCGGGTAACCCACAAGATCACGGAAAGTTCAAAATCCCAAACTTGAGAAATGTCGAACTCACTGCTCCTTACATGCATGACGGCAGATTTGAAACTCTTGGAGAGGTAATAGATCACTACAGCACAGGGGTAGTCAACAGTTCGACACTTGATCCAAGACTCATGCAGAATGGACAGCCGGAGGTGCTAAACATTCCTAGCGAAGACAAGGCAGCTCTAATTGCCTTTTTGAAAACGCTCACTGACTATGACATGGTCACTGACCCGAAGTATTCGAACCCATTTCAGGAGCAATAAACACATCGTCAAAGTACACCAGAACAAAACTTTAAAGCCAGTCCCACAATGCGAAGATCTTTACTTTCCATTGCTGTCGTGATCTGTTCATTGATCAGCGTAGCCCAAACTGATTCACCAGGTACTGAAAACCCCGAAGCCGAGGAAAAGCAAGTGGATCATTTTGTGTCGTTTCAGGCCAATCCACTTTTACGTCAAATACTCAGTCTTTCAACCGTGCCCTCAGTAGAGAGTCCATACTTATTGAATTACACACTTAGGTTCAATGGTTCAAACCTGACAATTTCCTCTGGCTTTGGATTTAGCAGCAGTAACACTGAAAACGAAGACAATCTCGTTACCCGAAGCTCAGATCTTGACCTTCGACTTGGAGTAGGACAGCAGTTTAGATTAAACAAGTTACTGGAAATCGGCTACAGTCTTGATCTTAATTTTGGAAATAGAGATGTTTCTTCAAAGACAATCACAGTTAATGAATCTCCTTTCCAGACGGACTCTACTGTGACTGAAACTAAAACTTCCGAAGAAATGCTTGGGGCAGCTCTGCGTGCAAATTTGCTTTTCTACATCACTCCACGAATACTAGTTGGCACTGAAGCCAGTTACAGCTTTTCACAAATTGACTCGAGCTTTGACTTTAAGAGAGTGACCACTATTAGACAAAACGGTGAGGTCACTTTAGAAGATACGGCAGAAGATGAAAGCTCTGAAACCACCGAAGCTTTTGATTTCAATATCCCAGTTCAAATATTCTTTATCTTGAAGTTTTAGGCGAAGGGCTAGTCAAATCGAATAGCTTTCACCGGGCTAATGCGCGTAACGTAAAGCGCTGGCAGAATGAGGCAAACCAGGCAAATGGCGAGCGTTGCAAAATCCAGAAAAAGTATTTCTGAAAAGTCGAGATTGACCGGAACTGATGACACGTAATAGTTTTGAGGATCTAGCTTTACGATGCTGTACTCTTTTTGAAGCCAGCCAAAGCCGATACCGATAATATTTCCGATCACCAATCCAAGGCCAATAACCACAGCAGCCTGGTAGAGAAAAATTCTTACCACTCCCGAATTGTCTATACCAAATGCCTTGAGCACTCCAATCATGTTGGTTCTCTCCAGGATTATGATCAGCAATGCACTTGTCATGTTGATCACAGACACGATAATCATCAGAACAATGATGATAACCACATTAATGTCCAACATCTCGAGCCAGCTGAAAATTTCTGAATGCCGCTCAACGATTGTTGTGGCATTGAGGTAAAATGAGTCTTTGCGATAGAACACAGTGTCGCTCATCGCCCATAGATCTTCGTAATCATCTATCAAAACTTCGAAGCCTCCAGTGTAGTATTTGTAGCTACCTCCTGAGGTTTGAGTAGACGAAACAACATTTTGGCAGGCGCAATTTCCTTCAAACTTTTCGGGAACATCAAAATGCACAGTAGCCGTGTCGGGCAAGGTTTCCGATTGATCACTTACCACAACAGTGAATGAAGTATCGCTCTTTAGGCAAACCGAAAAAGGCCCTTCGCCAGTCAATGAGTCATTTGGATATCCGAAAGAGAACTCGCCATCTCCACCAAAAGCCAGTGGCTCAATTTCAAACTTCCCGCCTTCGCACGATTGTGCAACGCGCCACTCGGCTTGAATACCCCAATTGTTGATTTTGCGAATGTGATTGATGTCGATAAAAACAAACTTCTGATCAAATTCCTCAAGGCCTGTATCATAGATGCCTTTCACACGAAAAGCCCGTGGAAGAATATCTGATCGATCCTGAAGAAAGTACATCGTCACTTTTTGCCCTACCTCAATTTCCAGTCGATTTGCGATGTAAGAAGAAACCATAATATCGGTTGAGCTGCCTTCCTCTTGCATCGATATTTTCTCGCCTTCGACCAGTTTATCATCGAAAAATGACCAATCGAAATCATCAGCAACACCTTTAATAATCACTGCCTGCAAATTGTCATTGGTTTCAATGATCCCAGGTTTGATAGCGAAAAGTTGAATGTGTCGAATACCTTCAATAGTGTCGATGCTCGGATAAAAACTCTGATTGGTTTCCACACGACTGGTTTCCTTCAAAATGTTGTCGTTGGCATCGTAAATTTGGATATGCGACCCAAAGCCTACCACTTTTTCTCGCACCTCTTGTTGAAACCCCTGAACAATGGACACCGCCAAAATCATCACAGCAATTCCCAATGCTACACTGATGGTTGCCAAGGTGATAATCGGGCGGCTGAAGCGCTTTTCGTCACTGCCACGCAACACTCTGGAACCGATAAAACGTGTAAACTGGAATTTCTTCAAATCAGAATCTTCTTTGGAATATTGAGTTTGTAAAAGTAGAATAAGATTTTCATTGCCCAAGAAGGATTGTCAATCGCATATATTTGTTACAAGATGAAAACACAAACCACAGTACTTCTCCTAATAATCTTTGGACTCGCATCGCTTTTAGCATGCGATTCTTCCAAAGCCCAAAAGGTAAATGACCTGGAATACGACACTACAATTGTAGTCGGTGCTGAGCGAATGGACGCCTACTTACCCAAACTTTTGGATAAAAGGGTAGCTGTAGTAGCCAACCAAACTTCGCTTGTCAACCAAACTCATCTTGTCGACACTCTCCTTTCTCGAGGAGTGAACCTGGTAAAGGTGTTTGCACCAGAACACGGATTCAGGGGAAATGCGGCAGCGGGTGAAACAGTGAAGAGTGGAAAGGATTCAAAAACTGGCCTCTCTGTGATTTCACTTTACGGCTCGAACAAGAAGCCAACAGATGAGATGCTGGGGGATGTGGACGTACTGATTTTTGACATTCAGGATGTGGGCGCTCGATTTTACACATACATCTCCACCATGCACTACGTGATGGAAGCCGCTGCCGAAAACGGGAAAAGAGTGATCGTGCTGGATAGACCAAACCCAAACGGTTTTTACGTAGACGGACCTGTTCTCGATGAGGAATTTCAATCATTTGTCGGTATGCATCCAATTCCTGTGGTGCATGGGCTCACGGTGGGTGAGTTGGCCGAAATGATCAATGGGGAAAACTGGCTAAAAGGCGAAATTCAATGTAAGCTGGAAGTTGTGACTTGTGAGAATTACGAACATCGCGATTTGTATCGGCTGCCTGTGAAACCATCACCAAATTTACCCACTATGGAGTCGATCTACCTCTACCCTTCGCTTTGCTTTTTTGAGCCCACAAAAGTGAGCATCGGAAGAGGCACTGACTTGCCATTTCAGGTTGTGGGATATCCGGAGAACGAGCTTGGGAGCTTTTCTTTTACTCCCAAAAAAATACCTGGAGTGGTAGAAAATCCGAAGTACGAAAATCAAGTCTGCTCTGGCAGTAACCTGAAAGAGTTTGGAAGCTTTTATTTTTTCACTTCTCGCGAGCTCTATCTCGATTGGCTTGTAGGATATTACCAGAACTACCCTCAAAAAGATCAGTTCTTCACCAGCGAATCATTTTTCAATAAACTTGCCGGCAACGATGCACTGAAGCAACAAATCATGGCTGGCACGAGTGTAGAAGATATCCGAAAATCGTGGCAAGAGGAATTAGAAAAGTTCAAACTTGTACGAAAGAAGTATTTATTATACCCGGATTTTGAGTAATTTTCGGAGTCCTAAACTAAATGTCGACATGAAGAGATACTTTACCTTTCTATCTGTGCTACTCTTATCAGCAGTTTTATTCACGTCTTGTTCCAAAGAAGAGGAAGAAGCCTTGCCACCAGCTGGCTATACTTGTGGATGTGGAAATGTCAATTGGACTGGTTCAGGCTCAGCCCTTCTTGATGCCAATTATATAGTTCCAATAGATACCCTTGACTATTCGAGAAAGTATTATCTGACTGCGGACATTCGAGGTGAAAACCCGAGCATGGATATCACCCACAATTTGAATGTTGAGATTGAAATCATGGATGTAACTCCACTTCCACTTGAGCAAGTAGGTTTTTTCATACCAAAACCAGACACAGTAGAAGTTAGAGTTGAAGATGTCAGAATTTCTGAGGCAGGAACTGAAATTAAGCGTTATAGAACAATGCCCTACGACAGTTCAAGTGTCATCACGGTTCAGCCATCATTTTTTGGCAGTACAGAATCTGTCAACTTCAATGTGAACGTCAGAAGGATTCTCGATAATGGTCAACCAGCAGGATTTCCAGTGAATATTTCTGGTGACTTTACTGTTACTCCTCAAAACTAATCTTCTTTTCTAATTCATTATTCGAACAATTTTGGTGAAAGGCCGTAAGTAATCGTGAATTAAGATTGAAACGATTTTACTATGCCTTTTCTAAACACCCTGTTAGCTACTCTAATCGGAATTGCTTCTCTTGCTCAATCGAGCGAACCCGAAAAACATATTGTGAGGCGCCACGATAACGGAAACCCGTATGTGGTCGTCTACACTGTAGGCCCAGAGCACGACCGCGTAAAAGAAGAGCTCTATTATGAAAACGGTCAACTCGACTATGTGGGCCACTTCAAAAATGGCAAGGAACACGGAGACTGGATCTACTACTGGCCAAACGGTAATCGAAAATCAATCGAGCACTATCAAAATGGATCTGAAAATGGTACCATGTACGACTACAATGAAAAAGGCGAACCCATTGTAGAGTACAAATACCTAAGAGGAATCTTGATTAAAAAGACCGACCTCACTGAGCAGTGATCACCGACTCTTCTGTGACAACATAAACACTACTTCCTTTTCTCGGACGAATGAGGTGCTTGCCTGTGAAGTCACCAAAAGCCGGCATCACAAAGTGCTTCTCATTTTGGTAAAAGCAAGAAAGCCTCAGTGACTGTCTGCCGCCACCCCTCATCCTAACTCCAGGGTGAATGTGTCCAAAAATGTTTATGACTTCTGAAGGTAGATCTTCTGAAGGAATTTCATCGTGAGAAAAGTAGAAAGGACCACGCTCATGGACTTCAGGCAATAATTCAATGTTTGCCTTTTGATAGTCTGCAAGCTCGAGCAAATCGTGGTTACCTGGCACAAGAGAGAAAATAACTTTATCGAAATTTTTCCTCACGTCTACAAAATCATTCCATTCATTATTGTGATGACTGTGGGACAAATCCCCCAGGAATAACACCTCTTTGGGCTGAAAGTCCAGAATGAGGCCTGACAGTCTCCAAAAATTCGTTCGGCCTACTTCCCTGGGTACTGGCAGTCCATTCTTCCTAAAGTGAGACGACTTTCCCACGTGCAGATCGCTAATTACCAACAATCTCTCTTCTTGCCAATACAAAGCACGCCAGTGGTGGAGTATCAAGCGTTGATCACTTAGCTCAATTGCTTCGTAAGAAGTTGCTTTTCCTGCTTTCAATGGATGCTATTAACAATGAATAAATGTGTGGTCAATTCGATAACCTGACAGTAAACTAACAGTAATTTACTCTTGAAGTCCTGACAATGCGAAGATCAAAGTACTGACTCAAATTTGCATCGAAAATTAAAAACAAAAATTACAGGACATGAAAGTTTTTAGAAATCTAGTTTCAGTGCTCTCACTAACCGCCCTTTTGACACTAAACGCAACAGCTTTTGCAAGCTCCGACCCAGCTGCGGATGACATAAAAAAAGCTGTGGTTAACCGCATGACTTACCCTTCGGGACTCACTCCACAACACGACAAAGCTCTTGTGCTGGTCAGTTTCATTGTGGAGCCATGCGGAACCGTAAACATTCTCCAGGTAAACGCTTCAGACGAGAGCTTCAAGCAACATGTGATTAAGAAACTATCTCAAATGAAGTTTTCGGAAGACCAATGCAACGAAGTTGTAAACGTTAAATTTCACTTTGTCAAGTAACACTGACTACATCAAGGAATAGATATTAACACTCTTTTTCAATAAGAGTCTCAATTGATTATGGAATAGATTAAGAAAATAATCCTAAATTGAAAGCTGAATACCATAATCAAAAAAATTAATTACGATGAAAAAATTAGCTTTAAGTTTTATGATTGCAGCATTCGCTGTATTCGCAATACCAAACAATGTTCAGGCTCAAGACAGTTTCGGAACCGTAGGACTCGATATCGCTGTACCCCTAGGTGATTTCGGAGATGCAACAACTCTTGGACTAGGTCCTGCTCTTGGATATGACCTGGCTGTAAGCGACCAGCTTAGTCTACATGCGAGCTCTGGTCTCCTCTTTTATTTGCTGGACGATGAAGTCAGTGACTTTTTTGATTACTACCTTCAAGTTCCTCTTCAAGTAGGCGGACGCTTCTTCCTGGATGAAGTTGGACAGGGAATATACGTTGGTCTCAAAGTCGGTGGCCACATCACCGCCACAAAAACTGCGGATATAGAATTATTCGGCACTACGACTGAAGGTGAAACCAATTCTGACTTTGATTTAAGCCTTGCTCCAGAGCTAGGGCTTTTTGTTACAGATCAAATTTCAGCTTCTCTTCGCTATCAAATGATTTTTATTGCTGAAGACGCAGAAGCTGGTCAGGAGTCAGATACTTTCTCCTACATCGGACTAACCGGAGCATTTCATTTCTAAGAGACTTCTCATTCTATAATTTCAAAGCCGGCCAATGTGCCGGCTTTTTTTATGTTCCTGGGGTTTTTATAGCTTGCCACTTTTCTAACCTTTAAAACCTTATTAATTATGAAGTATGGAAAGCTTTGCCTTATCCTAAGTTTACTAATCTCACTCCTTTCTTTTTCTCACAAGTCTTCTGCTCAGGAAAACCTACTTGGTGGTGGTGTCGAAATTGCCGTTCCCATGGGTGATCTTGCTGACATAACTAGTTCAGGTTTTGGAATTTCATTGAGAAATGACAAGGTCCTCACTGATCAGTTGAGTTTCACCGGGCAATCAGGAATAAACTTTTACCTGATTCAAGACGACTTCAAAGAATTTATTAATAGTTACATTCAATTTCCTCTGCAAATAGGTTTGAGCTATTATCCTAACGGAGTTGGCTACGGCTTCTTTGGAGGTGTTAAAGCAGGAATGCATCTAAATTATTACTCTACTGAAGAAATTGAAACTGCTGGTGGCACTACAGGTGGAGTCGCAGAAACAGGCTACAACTGGAGTGCAGCAGGAGAAGTTGGATATGCGATTGATGGATATTACTCCATTGGATTAAGATACCAATACGTAGGTTCCGGTGGAGACACTTCAGGAACTCAATTTGGCGGAGATGCCTATTCTTATATTGCGCTCACAGGGATCTACTACTTCAATTGAGAACTCATTAAAATTCTCATAAAAAAAGGCCGATTCACAGTGAATCGGCCTTTTCTATTTTACTTAGTGACTTTCGTCTTACTTATTCATCTGGCGGATCATGTTCAGTGCTGAACCTGCTCTGTACCACTCAATTTGTTGAGCGTTGTAAGTATGGTTCGCTTTGATGGTGTCCTTCGACCCGTCCTTGTGAACGATCTCGATTGTCAAAGGCTTGCCTTCAGCGAAATCCTTTAGATCCACGAAGTTGAACGTATCGTCCTCCTGAATCAAATCATAGTCGCTTTCATTGGCGAATGTAATTCCGAGCATTCCCTGTTTCTTTAGGTTCGTCTCGTGAATTCTTGCAAATGATTTTACCAAAACAACTTTCACTCCGAGGTGACGAGGTTGCATGGCCGCGTGCTCGCGAGAAGATCCCTCTCCGTAGTTGTGATCTCCAACCACTATTGTAGGGATTCCTTCTTTCTTGTACTCGCGCTGAGTATTTGGCACAGAGTCGTATTCTCCTGTGATCTGGCTCTTCACGCTATCTGCTTTGTCGTTGAAAGCGTTGATTGCACCAGTGAGTGTGTTGTTCGAAATGTTATCGAGGTGCCCGCGAAAACGCAACCAGGGACCTGCCATTGAAATGTGGTCGGTTGTGCATTTCCCTTTCGCCTTGATTAACAATTTCACACCCGTGAGATTTTCTCCATCCCATGGCTCAAAAGGCGTCAACAAGTGCAATCTTTCAGATCCATCTTTCACTTCTACATTGATGCCCGAACCATCTTCTGCAGGAGCCTGGTAACCTGAGTCTTCAACTGCATAGCCTTTTGCCGGCATTTCAACACCTTTAGGCTCATCCAATCTAACTTCCTCACCATCTTCGTTTGTCAGGGTATCGGTAAGTGGGTTGAAAGCGAGATCACCCGCAATTGCCATAGCCGTCACCAATTCAGGAGAAGCTACAAAAGCGTGTGTATTGGGGTTACCATCGTTTCGCTTCGCAAAGTTTCTGTTGAACGAAGTGATGATCGAGTTTTTGCGATTTGGGTCGTCAGAGTGACGCGCCCACTGACCGATGCAGGGTCCGCAAGCATTGGCCAAAACTACTCCTCCCATGTGGTCGAATGTGTCGAGAATGCCATCGCGCTCTGCAGTGAACCTCACCTGCTCCGATCCTGGAGTGATGGTGAATTCTGATTTTGTCTTGAGCTTTTTATCTACAGCTTGCTGAGCCAAAGAAGCAGCTCGCGTCAAATCCTCGTACGATGAGTTTGTGCAAGATCCAATTAGTCCAACTTCGAGCTCTTGTGGCCAACCATTGTCTTTCACTGCTTTTGCAAATTGACTGATTGGCGTTGCCAAATCCGGAGTGAAAGGCCCGTTGATGTGTGGTTCGAGTTCAGAAAGGTTGATCTCGATTACTTCGTCAAAATATTTTTCTGGGTTGTTGTAAACCTCATCGTCACCAGTAAGGTGCTCTTTTACCTTGTCTGCTTCATCAGCAACATCGGCACGTTCTGTTCCGCGGAGGTATTCCGACATTTTTTCATCGTAACCGAATGTTGAAGTGGTCGCTCCAATTTCGGCACCCATGTTACAGATGGTTCCCTTACCTGTACAAGAAAGGCTACGTGCTCCTTCGCCAAAGTATTCTACAATGGCTCCGGTTCCACCTTTTACAGTGAGGATTCCAGCAACTTTCAAAATCACATCCTTGGCAGAAGTCCAACCGCTCATCTTTCCAGTCAGCTTCACGCCAATCATTTTAGGAAACTTGAGCTCCCAGGGCATTCCGGCCATTACATCCACTGCATCGGCTCCACCCACACCAATGGCGAGCATTCCAAGTCCACCGGCATTCGGAGTATGAGAATCTGTACCGATCATCATACCTCCAGGGAAAGCGTAGTTTTCGAGAACTACCTGGTGTATAATTCCAGCTCCAGGTTTCCAGAATCCAATTCCGTATTTGTTTGAAACAGTAGAAAGGAAGTTGTAAACCTCATTGTTTTTGTTGATTGCTTCCTGCAAATCGGCATCTGCACCCACTCTCGCCTGAATCAGGTGATCGCAGTGGACAGTAGACGGAACCGAAACATTTGCCTTACCAGCTTGCATGAATTGCAAAAGCGCCATTTGGGCTGTCGCATCTTGCATTGCCACACGGTCTGGAGCAAAGTTCACGTAAGACTTCATTCTTTCGTAAGGTTCCGAAGTGTCTTCCCAAAGGTGGGTGTAAAGAATTTTTTCGGATAGTGTTAGCGGACGACCTACAAGCTTTCTAGCTTTCTCGATGCGTCCTGGAAGTTTGTCATAAACCTCCTTGATCATATCAATATCAAATGCCATAATCTTTCTTCTGTGTTTACTGATTTTTGAGGTGACGCGAAATTAACAAAATTAGCTCTATCATGGTAAGCTAATGAGGCCTCTGTGTGTTTGTATTGACTGTTTTTGGGATTTTTCCTCCCATTCCTTTTGTGCCAAAGCCTTACTTTTGGTCACCTCCGGGATACCATGAATAAGAAAACCCTTGAAAATATCAAAATTGCGCTGAGGGCGATTAGCGGGCAAAGACTAAGAGCAATTCTTACCGTCTTGATTATTGCTATTGGCATCATGGCGCTAGTGGGTATTCTCACAGCCATTGAAGCCGTTAAGACAAAAATTACTGATGAGTTTTCAATGCTTGGCAGCAATACTTTTACGGTCCAGCAAAAAAACTCTTCATTCAGAGGAGGAAGAAGCGGCACCCAGGAGAAATCTTATCCTCCAATTACTTTTGAAGAGGCTATGAATTTCAAAGAGTCTTATGAAGCTGACGCAAAAGTATCGGTCTCTTCTGTAGCAGCTGGAATGGCCACAGTAAAACATCGTGGAGAAAAGACCAACCCAAACATTAGAGTGGTTGGCGGGGATGACGAGTACCTGTCGCTTTCTGGCTATGAATTGAATCAGGGAAGAAATTTCTCTTCTTCCGAATTGAGTTCGGGCAGTAACGTGGTCATTCTCGGTGCAGACATCGTAACCGACATTTTCGATGGTTCTGCCGTTAACGCTTTGGGAAAAGGAGTTCACATAGGTAGTTATCGCTACGAGGTGATCGGCATTTTGCAGAGTAAAGGAAATACTTTTGGAATGCAGTCAGACAGGCAAGTGATTGTGCCAGTGCGAAACGTGAAAAAGATTTTTGCCACACCAAGAACTTCCTACGCTGTGAATGTTTCGGTGGCAAATGCTGAAGATCTTGATGACGCCATCAGTGATGCCAAAGGCTTGTGGCGAATAGTTCGAAAAGACCCAATCGGCTCCGAGGAGTCTTTTGAGATCAGGAAAAGTGATTCGCTCGTCAACTCTGTGATTGGAGCTATCAGCAGTGTTACTATTATCGCTACAATAATTGGCGTGATCACACTGCTCGGTGCAGGCATCGGCTTGATGAACATCATGCTGGTTTCGGTAACCGAGCGAACCCGGGAAATTGGAGTTCGAAAGGCGCTTGGAGCAAGTGCCAAAACCATCCGTCAACAATTTTTGATTGAGTCAATTGTCATTGGTCAAATCGGTGGGTTCTTCGGCCTGATCCTCGGATTGGTTGTCGGGAATATTGTTGCTCTTCTAATACAGGCCGGATTTACAGTTCCCTGGCTGTGGCTTCTGGGAGGAATACTTCTGTGCTTTATAGTAGGTGTGATTTCTGGATACTACCCCGCGAAAAAGGCTGCTCAACTAGATCCGATTAAAGCTCTTCGCTATGAATAATTAAGCTAGCGGATAACTATCACCTGACTACTTTCTGTGCTTTTCAGAAAGTAAACACCCGAGCTAAGGCCACTTAGATCCAATAGGTTTTCTCCCGGCAAGAGTTTTCCGGTTTTCAATATTTTTCCATGCAGGCTATAAATTTGAAATTCGCTCTTTTCGCTAGCTTTCACGGTAACATTTTCGATCGCAGGATTTGGATATATTTCCAGCTTAGCGGTCTCAGAAATTCTCTCATCAATACCTACGGGGCATCCGGGTTCTTCGGTATTTTCTTCGATATTGAGCTCTCCTTCCACTACCCACCAGTTTTGCCATTCTCCACCAGTGCCAGTCACCCAGTCTGTCAGATTGAATGAATAATCGCCCTCCAGTGTGCCGGGCACCTTGTAAACTTTGAGTGCATCTCCTCCGAGGTTCCAAATCAGTGGCATATCTCCAACAGCCACCTCTGGCTCGTTTGGAGTCTCGCATCGCAGTCGGATGAAGTAAGCGTAATCTTCATACTCCGGATATTCACCAAAAACGCGAGCCAGTCCTTCGTCATTCACACAAACAGCCGTGTATTCTTCGCTAGCGATTCCCTTTGGATAAACCTGAAAAGCGGCCATGGCATGTGCCAAAAATGCAACGTGTCGTCCTTTCCTGTCGGGATTATCGTAGTGCGTATCGGTGATTACTCCGTCCATGAAAGGTGGCGTCACGAAATCGTCTTCTAAGGTGATGTTGGTCGAAAATGGATTATTTAGCGCTTCATCCGAAGTAACCGAAGCAAACTGAGCCACGTAATCGATTCCTCCGAGAACGGCCATCCCCGCACTTGTTCCACCAATCACTCCGCCATTTTCGATATGGTCAATAAGTGTTTCTTCCACAGCAGACTCGTTCCAAAAATCGTAGTAAGTCCATTGATTGCCTCCGGCCAGCCAAATGGCTTCAGCATTTTCCAGCATCTCAATAACATCGGGATCTTCGGAAGCCGCTGCGTTCTCAAACACGATTGTTCTCACTGAATTCACTTCAATTCCGAGCTCTGAGTACAGGTAATTGTTGTAGCCGTCAGACCCTGAAGTTCTGATAACAACTACATCCCCTCCATTGGCGCGATCCAGAAACCATCGCATGGCATTGTCGCTCTCAGTAGCTCCGCCCATTAGCACCAATCCAAAGCTTGGAGTTGTCTCCACATCCGTTTCACTACCTGTTTGATAGAGCGTATAATCCTGTTGTGAAAAAACCAGGGAAGTAAAAAAAATCGAAATAAGCGTAAGAGTCAGTTTCATGGCTTTGAGTTTTCTTTAATTACCAGCCATGAAGCTAAGCAAATCTCATTTAACATCGGACGAGGATTTCAAAAGACGATTCAGTTTCTTCACTCTTGCCACCTCCCGTGCGAGCAATTTTTGAAATTCGATTTCATCACTCTCACTGGAATCTCTCTTGTTCATCTGCTGCAGCAGCAAGCCAGAATCTACCTGTTGCGAAGCCTTCACTTCATCAAGATCTAGCTGGGAATTGTGAAGTTCAGCCTCTCCAAGTTTTTCAAAAAGCACGTGATAAGCTTGCTGCACTTCTACTACCTGAAGAGTGTTTTTGACTACTTCGGGAATCGTCCAGGATTGAGCCAAAAACATCCTTTTTTCAGTGAGTGCAACTTCATAAGATTTGAGCAACCGTTCGAGTGAATTGTCATGAAGGCCAAGCATTTTTGCCGCTTCTTCAAGTCCAGGTGGTGTTTTTAGCTTTGGCTCACTCCACCCAAAGTTTTTGTTTGAAAGAAAGCAAAAAGCCTCTTCAAATTTTTTGAGCCGCTGCAAACGGCTGATGAATAATTGAGGCACAACCGTATTTTTCAGAAAATAATCCCGGGTAGAAAAGAAAGACTCCTCGTAGGCATCTTGCATATCATCCCGATCAAATACATCATCCAGCTGAAATATTTTCACTGCTTCTTCCTGATTCATGCACCCAGTTTATGAGGTTATTCTTTTTTTGGCTTTTGCGGTCCTGACGAGCGAAAGTATTGAATTCGCTATATTTGACGACTCCATAAAAACAGTAAATAATGATCAGAGAAGTATTGTTCATGCTACTGACAGTAGCGTCTTTCAGCAGTTGCGACTCAGCGGAAAATTCAAAGAAAAGCCGCGAACAAAAAGGAGTTGAACAAGAGCAAATGGCGGTGAGCCAAACCTCTCAGAGCGCTCCAAAGGATTTTATAGGTAATATTAGCGGTGACATAAAAATCAGCGGAAGCTTTACTAGTGCTCCTCCGCAAAACAAAATTTACCTCTACGAAACTGAAGGTAAAGATGGCTACCTGATCGACAGTGCGAAAGTTGAGAACAAAACCTTCAACTTTGGGACAAAAGAACTTGGAATTGGAATTTACAGTGTTGGATTCGAGCTCGCCAATCGTGCTGACTTCATTGTCAACCCTAAAGAAGACGAGGTGACACTCAATTTCACGGGGAATTCTGTTCGCAATTTAAGAACGGAAAATTCTGCTGACAACGCTGCCTGGAAAGAATACTCTTTGAAACTGAGAGGTCTGGAAAGTCAAATCAGATCGCTAAGAAGAAAAGGGGGAAATTCAGACAATGAGATACAGGCCAAAGAGTACGAAATCAAAGATCTGAGAGCGCGAATCGTTCGTGAAAACCCGGATACTTTCACCGCCAAGGTTGCCGCTCACATGGAGAGCGAAAACCCAACTTCAAAATCAGACTACTGGAACGACATCGATTTCTCTGACGAATCTTTCATTCACTCGCCTGTGCTCCAGGAACGCATTCAGGATTTTATGCGCAAGCATAGTGGTGGCACAGACAACGGTTTTCTGAACAGCATCGATTTCATCGTGAACAAAGCAAAAGAGGCTGGAAGCGATCGGGTTTTGGAGTACGTGCTCTACACCATGATGGAAGGTTTTTACTCTTCGGGCATGGAGCATCTGAGCCTCTACATTTTGGATAACTACATCAATGAAGAAACCTGCGGAGCGGACCTGAGCGATGTGCTGGCTTCTAAAGCTGAGGGAATTCAAAGACTTCAGGTAGGCCACAAGCCGAAAGATTTCACAGCACCAACAGCCAGTGGCGGGAGTCTGAATCTTTACGATGTAGTGGATAAAAACGATTACACACTCATCTTCTTTTGGGCATCTTGGTGTCACAAGTGCGAAGCTGAAATTCCAGAGTTGAAACAGACTTATGCCCAGTACAAGGATCAGGGTTTCGAAGTGGTAGGCTTTTCGGTTGACCAAAACGAAGGAAGCTGGAAAAAAGGAATCGAAGAAAAAGGTATTCCCTGGAAAAATGTTTCGGAACTGAAAGGCTGGGAATCGCCAACTGCAAAAACTTACCGGGTTACTAACACACCTACCATGTTTTTGCTCAACGAGAAAGGCGAAATCATTTTGAAGCCTGAGCGTGTTCGTGAAGTTGAATCATACTTGAGCCAGAAGTTATGAACCGCAAAATCGGGATTGGACTAATTTGCTTGTCGATCCTGACAACTATCGGTGGCTGCGCTTCCGAAATGAAAAAAGAAAAAGAAGAGACGGTGAAAATCACTCTACAAGGACATCGAGGCTGCAGGGGACTGCTTCCGGAGAATACAATCCCGGCTTTTTTGAAAGCTGTTGACCTGGGCGTAACGGCTCTGGAAATGGATGTGGTGCTGACAGCTGACAAAAAAGTATTGGTTTCGCATGAAGCTTACATGCACCCCGAAGTCTGCCTGAAACCTGACGGCAGCATCATTGAGGAGGAGGAAGAAAAAACCCTGAACATTTATAAAATGTCGGCAGATTCTGCCCAAAAGTATATTTGTGGCACTTTCATCCACCCTCGATTTTTGGAGCAAAGACAAATCAAAACTTTCAAGCCATTGCTTTCGGAAGTTGTCGCTGCGGTAAACGAGCATTGTCAAAAAAACGACCTTCCCCTGCCCTACTTCAACATCGAAGTGAAAAGCGATGAGGAAGACGATGGAATTTTTCATCCCGCACCTGAAGAATTTGCAGCTGTCGTTCATCAAACTGTTACAGAAATTGGAATCGAGGACCGGGCAGTTATTCAGTCATTCGACTTTCGAATACTCAGGGAACTAAACAAGCTTGATCCGAAACTTCCACTCATTGCTCTCAACGAAGAAAAGGATGTCTCTCTGAGTGCGGTTTTAGACAGCTTGAGTTTTAAGCCTTTTGGCTATAGCCCAGAGCACGTGCTCATTGACGAGGCTACAGTGAAATATTGTGAAGCGCACAACCTGGCGCTACCAGCCTGGACCGTGAATGATTCGACAGCGATAAAAAACCTATTGGATCTGGGAGTAACGAACATCATCACTGATTATCCCGGGAGAGCCCGCAAAGTGATAGAAAAAGCCGGATACGAAATAGATCACCCTTCGGCAGTAGCTCTCTGACTTCTCTTCCAGCGTTTGTAAAGCCACAAAATGATTCCATCTGAGAGGCCTACTTTGGGGACGATCATTTCTTTTATCCCGGCATACTTCATCATATTCATGTAAATCTCTGCCGCGGGAATAATCACATCAGCGCGGTCTGGCTTGAGCTTCAGCTTGTAGATTCGCTCTTCAAAGCTGTACTTTTTCATGTAGTTGTAGACCGCTTTGATTTCCTTGGGTCTGATCACTGCAAAAGATTTCTTTCCGGCCTCCTTGTGAATTTTATTGATGTTTCCACCCGTCCCGATGGCCGTGACGTTGTCTTCTTCTTTCATGAGTTTGCTCACCCACGCTTCCGCATCGCCCCACCATTCGTCTTTCACCTTTCCCATCAGCATCCGAACGGTACCAATGCGAAACGATCGCGATTCTGCGCGTTTCCCATTTTTGATGAGCGTGAGCTCGGTACTTCCCCCGCCCACATCAATGTAGAGATAGTTTTTCGCCTTCTCAATGTTGGAGACTTTGAAGTTTCCGAAAATTAGAGCCGCCTCCATTCTGCCATCAATGACTTCGATTTCGAGGTTAGCCTCTTGCTGTACTAGTTCCAGAATTTCTTCTCTGTTGTCGGCTTCTCGCATGGCCGAGGTGGCACAGGCTCTAAAGTGCTCGATGCTGTGCACGTCCATCAGATACCAAAATGCCTTCATTGTTTTGATTAGCTGCTGGATTTTGGCATCCGATATTTTACCGGTTTGAAACACATCGTCACCCAATCGGAGTGGAACACGTGTAAAAGAAACTTTTTGGATGTGATATTGATCCCCGTGTTCGTGAACCTCTTCGATGAGGAGCCGCACGGCATTCGATCCGATATCTATTGCAGCAAACTTCAAATTCTATCACTTTTCGTTTGCTGGCAAGTTAAACTAATCGAGCTTCTTTTTGAAATATTCGTAGACCTCTCTGTGGGAATTCACCGCCTTTTCGCCTTCACCCGGCTTCACGTGGTGGTTTTGCAACTTGCGATCGATAAGCCTCGCCTTCACATTGTCCGAAAACTGAATGTCCAGGTAGTCGCGGAGCTCCAGTTGCAGCTCGGGATCGCTTACTGGTGCTGTCACCTCAATGCGGTGATCGAGGTTTCTGGTCATCCAGTCTGCACTAGAAATAAAATAGAGCGGACTGCCACCATTCGAGAAAACCATTATGCGCGAATGCTCTAGAAAACGGCCTACGATACTGATCACCTGAATGTTTTCGCTCTTGCCCTTGACTCCTGGAATCAACGAGCAAATTCCGCGGACAATGGCCCTTACCTTCACTCCGGCCTGGCTGGCTTCATAAAGCTTGCGAATCATTCCGGCATCTACCAGATTATTGAGCTTCAAATCGATCCATGCCTCTTCGCCCTTCTCTGCCCTTTTGATCTCTTTGTTAATGAGCGCCATAAATTTCCTGCGCGTACTGTAGGGCGAAACAATGAGGTGCTTGAAAATGCCCCGCTGAAAGTTGCTGTCGAAGAAGTTGAAAATCTTCTTCACCTCGTTGGTAATCTTCTTATCCGAGGTCAAAAGGGAAATGTCGCTGTAGATTCGGGCGGTTTTCTCGTGAAAGTTCCCCGTTCCGATGTGCGCAAATCGAGTTTTCTTGTTGCCAACCTTTCTGGTAATCAGAAACAGCTTGCTGTGAACTTTCAATCCCTGAACACCAAAGATCACTTTCACTCCGGCTTCCTGCAATTGGCTCGACCAGTAAATATTGTTGGTCTCATCGAATCGCGCCTGCAGCTCTACCACCACTGTTACCTTCTTCCCATTTTTGCTGGCATTGATGAGCGCATTGATGATGTTCGAGTCTTCAGCCACACGATAAAGCGTGATTCGAATATTTTTCACATGTGGATCGATGGCAGCTTCACGAAGTAAATCGATGATGTTGCCAAAATTTTGATACGGATAGTGCAATAGCACATCCTTTTTCTCAATCACCGAAAGCAAACTGCTTTGGCCCTTGAGGTCTTTTTGGGCAAGTGCCGGTAGCTTCGGAAAGATTAGATCACTTCTACCAAAGTCAGGGAAGCTCATGAGATCGCGTTTGTTGTGGTATTTCCCACCGGCAATCACATTTTCCATGTCGTAGACCTTCATCTTTTTGAGGATGAAGTCAAGCAAGTCGTCTGGAATATTTTTGTCGTAAACAAATCGGACATAGTCGCCTCTTTTTCTTTTGGCAATACTATTCGACATTTTTTCAATCAATCCCTGGGAGATGTCTTCATCAATGTCGAGCTCAGCATCTCGAGTGATCTTTATGGTAAATGCTTCGATGTGATCAAACTCAAAAATTGGAAAAATCTTTTTGAGCTTAAAGCGAATTACGTCATCTAAAAACATCACGTAGTGATTGCCTTTAGACTTTGGTAACTCCACAAATCTGGGCAAATCCGGCAGCTCGATCAATGCGTACTTTACGTTCTTCTCTTCTTCGTTCCAAAGCTTAATCGAAAGATAGATGATTCCATCCCGAAGAGCTGGGAATTTTGATTTTCGATCTACCATCAACGGGACGAGAAGCGGTCGCACCTTATCGTTGAAGTAGTCGTTGACGAAAGCCTTCTGCTTATTGGTCAGTTCCTTTTCAGTTCGAATAAAAATGCCCTGCTTATCGAGCTCACCTTCTAGGTGGCGAAAAATGCGCTCGTGTCGCTTTTGCTGGGCCACTACAGTGTCGTGAATCTGAGTGAGAATTTCTTCCGGGCTGTGCCCAAGCGGAGTTTTAGTGCGCTTGCTGTACATCGCCAGTCTTCTAATTGTGGCCACTCGCACTTTGAAAAACTCATCGAGGTTGTTGGAGAAAATTCCGAGGAAACGGACTCGTTCGATCAGCGGAACGTCTGGGTCGTTTGCCTCCTGCAGCACTCGCTCGTTGAACGAAAGCCAACTGATCTCACGATCGAAAAATTCTTCTTTCTTTTTCGTAGCCATTTCTCCAATAGTTTGCCGGGGCAATAACGGTCAAAAATATTCCGATTCGAAAATCGGTTAAAATTATCTGTGTTAAGCTTTTGTTTGGAGAAATTTAAGCATCGTAGAAAATCAGAAGTTTTTGTGAATGATTTCTTTGGTTGACAAGGCTCGAACCACGAAGTAGAGCAAGAGCCCAATAGGCCCGGCCATGAAAGTGAAGAGCAATGGAATAAAAACTTTCCAGTGAGCGATTTTCTTTTTGTGAGCATCTTCAGAAATCCACATTCCCACGAATAAGTCAAAAGCCAGGTAGTGCACCCAGCCGACCAACACAGCTTTGGGGTTGCCAAACATTGAACTCAGTCCTTCTAAAGTTTGAAAAGACTCCGGATCGAAACCAGCACCGCCAACGCTGGAAATAAAAAGCAGGAGGTAGACGATGGCGAAGATCAAACTCACCAAACCTGAGATTACTACAATCTGAGTCACTTTCCAGCGAGGAAAGAATAATAGCCCAAGCCACGCGATCAGCGCAATTAGGTTTACGATTTGAAAGATTTGTTCTGCGTTCATTACCATTCAGATTCGGTTCGATCTCTAAAAAACTTGCCGGTAGGGCCATCTTTGGGTTGCTCGGCCAACCACACAGCTGTGTCGGCTCCTTCGGCCAAACTGCGGTTGGCGCTTTGTCCTCCCATGTCAGTTCGCACCCAACCGGGGCTCATCGCGTTCACGCGGATACCATCTTCTTTAAGGCTGTCTGCAAAAACAACGGTCATCGCGTTCAGAGCAGCTTTCGAGGTTCTGTAAGCTATCGCGTTTCCTGTCATCTTGGCGAAGGTGCCCATGCCGGAGGACATGTTTACGATAGTTGGGTTTTCTGATTTTTTGAGCAGCGGCAAAAAATTTTGAATGCACTTTAGAACACCGGTTGTGTTCACATCAAGTGTTTTAGTGAGCAGGTCAGGATCGAGATTTTCAGGTTCTGTACCCTTGTCAAGAAAAACTCCGGCATTATTAATTAGCACATCGAGTCGGCCAAATTCCTTTTCTACAAATTTCACTGCACTAGCGAGGCTGTTTTCATTGGTGACATTGAGTTGATGAAAGTGCAGATCTGTTGACGATTGATTAATTTCCTCAAGAGCCTTTTTACCCTTTTCTTCAGAGCGACTGGTGAGAATCACAGTGAATCCCTTCTCGGCCAGCTGCCGACAGATTTCTTTTCCGATTCCTCTATTTGCTCCGGTTACAAGTGCGATTCGATTCATTTGCTTTCTGAATTTTGTGCTTGCTTTAATAAGGCATTAGTGGACAAAGATGTTTATTAACTATCGAAAGACGAATCTCTTACTCGTTGATAAAACCAGGCGAAATCCCTTCACCACAATGATGCAAAGCAAGTTGCAGCGAAACTTCAATTAAAGATAAAATTGGATAGTTTTGGGGCACCAAATGAATTTTAAGCCTTGAAACTTACCAGCTCTCAGCAACACATCGATAAGTCTCTGGCGACCAAACTTTAAAGAAATGATAAACGGCAGAAAGATCATCGTTGTCCTTCCTGCGTACAACGCGGACAAAACTCTCGAGTCTACCTACAACGAAATTCCATTTGACGTTGTAGACGATGTTATCCTAACTGACGACTGCAGTAGCGATCGCACTGTAGACCGGGCAAGAGAGATTGGCATAAAACATATTTTTGAACACAAGGAGAATTTGGGCTATGGAGGAAATCAGAAAACCTGCTACAACGAAGCGCTCAAGCTCGGAGCTGATATCGTGGTGATGCTCCACCCGGATTATCAATACACTCCCAAACTCATCCATTCGATGTGCTTTCTTATTGCCAACGATGTTTACGAAGTGGTGCTGGGTTCCAGAATTTTGGGCAAGGGAGCACTTCGCGGAGGAATGCCTGCCTACAAGTACTTCTTCAACCGGGTGTTGACTCTCAGTCAAAATATTTTGATGAACCAAAAACTATCTGAGTATCATACTGGTTACCGAGCTTTCTCGGCCAATGTGCTAAAGTCAATTGATTACAATGCCAATTCAGACGATTTCGTTTTCGACAATCAGATGCTCGCTCAAATTGCATTCGAAGGATTTGAAATGGCAGAGATCACTTGCCCGACAAGGTACTCCGATGATTCTTCGTCTATCAATTTCAAACGAAGCGTGAAGTACGGACTTGGAGTTCTGTCCACTTCTACAAAATACTTCCTTGCGAAAAGTGTCAACGCGAAATTCAGGATTTTCCAAAAGTCCTGAAACGTCTAAGACTAATTCAAGCTTTCTAACTTCTCTTCCAGGATTTTGATCTTGGCTTCGGCATCGCTCTGCTTTTTCTTTTCGGCAGCCACAACCTGCTCAGGTGCGTTGTTTACAAAACGCTCGTTCGAGAGCTTTTTCTCTACCGATTTCAAAAAGCCTTTGGTGTAATTCAGATCCTCCTCGATTTTCTTTTTCTCCGCTTCTACGTCAATTTCTTCGCTAAATGGAATGAAATATTCGTTCCCGTTGGAGATAAAAGAAAACGCATTTTCGATCTTCTCGTCTACCTGCTCAATTGTGCTGATGTTGCACAAGTGCGCAATCACAGAATCGTAGTCTCCCTTGAGCTTGTTGTTGAGCTTCACTTTCAGTTCGAGCTCGTTTTTGTTCGGAATGTTTTTCTGTTTGCGGATGTTGCGAACGTTACCGATCACTTCCTGAACTTTCTCAAACTCCTCGAGAAGAGCAGAATCAGAATCCTTAAGTTTTGGCCAGGAAGCTACGATCAAAGCATCTTTAGGGTCATTGCTTTCGCGGAGGTAGTGCCAGATTTCTTCTGTGATAAAAGGCATAAACGGATGAAGCACTTTCAGCATTTTCTCAAAGAACTGAACCGTAGCTTCGAGCGTCTTTGCATCAATTGGCTCACCGTACTTCGGTTTCACCATTTCGAGATACCATGAGCAGAAGTCGTCCCAAATGAGTTTGTAGACACTCATTAGTACATCAGAAATTCTGAATTGATCGTAGTTTTTATTGATCGAATCGAGGGTTGCATTAAACTTCGCTTCCATCCACTCGATGGCTGTTTTAGCTGAGTCTGGCTGATCGATATCTTTCACTTCCCAGCTTTTTACCAGGCGGAAAGCATTCCAGATTTTATTTGCGAAATTTCTTCCCTGCTCGCAGAGCGACACATCAAACGGAAGGTCGTTTCCGGCAGGTGATGTCAACAGCATTCCCACTCGCACTCCATCGGCACCGTACTGCTCCATGAGCTCAATCGGATCGGGAGAATTCCCGAGCGATTTACTCATCTTTCTTCCCTGCTTGTCTCGAACGATTCCCGTGTAGTAAACATTTTCAAATGGTTTTTCATTGCGGTACTCGTAACCGGCAATAATCATTCGGGCTACCCAGAAGAACATAATTTCAGGAGCCGTCACCAGGTCGTTTGTCGGATAGTAATAGTCCACTTCCTCGTCAGAATAGAAACCATCAAACACAGAAATCGGCCACAGCCAACTAGAGAACCAGGTGTCCATCACGTCTTCGTCCTGACGCAGGTTTTCTGCTTTAAGGTTGGCGTTTCCGGATTTCTTTTGCGCTAGTTCCAGAGCTTCTTCGGCAGTTTTGGCAACAACGAAATCATCAGCTCCATCTCCGTAGTAGTAGGCCGGGATTTGGTGTCCCCACCAGAGTTGGCGGCTGATGCACCAGTCTTTGATGTTCTCCATCCAGTTGCGGTAGGAGTTTTTGAATTTCTCCGGGTAGAACTTGATGTTGTCGTTCATCACATTTTCAAAGGCAGGTTGCGAAAACTCTTTCATTTTCACCCACCACTGCAAAGAAAGTCGCGGCTCGATCACCGCATCGGTTCTTTCGGAGAAGCCAACTTTATTTTCATACTCCTCCACTTTCACCAGGTGACCGGCAGTGTCGAGATCTTTTTCAATTCTTTTTCTAACCTCAAAACGATCTTCGCCCACGTAGAGCTGAGCTTCCTCATTCATTTTTGCGTCTGGAGTCATGATGTTGAGGATCTCCAGATCGTGCTTTTGTCCGAGATCAAAATCATTGGGATCGTGAGCCGGAGTCACTTTTAAGCACCCCGTTCCAAACTCCATGTCAACGTACTCATCGAGGATAATCGGCACTTCACGATTCACGAGAGGAACGATTGCCTTTTTGCCATGCAGGTGCGTAAAGCGCTCATCTTTGGGGTTGATGCAGATTGCTGTATCACCCAAAATCGTTTCAGGACGAGTAGTTGCGATTGTAAGCCATTCGTCTTCTGTTCCAGAAACCTTGTAGCGCACGTGGTAGAGTTTTGAGTTCACCTCTTTGTAGATCACTTCTTCGTCCGAAAGGGCAGTGAGCGCAACCGGATCCCAGTGGATCATGCGCTCGCCACGGTAGATCAAATCCTTTTTGTAGAGGTCAATAAACGTGTCGATTACGCTCTCGTAGTACTTTTCATCCATGGTGAAGCGCGTGCGGTCCCAGTCGCAGCTCGCTCCGAGTTTTTTGAGCTGGTCGAGGATAATTCCACCGTGTTTGTGCGTCCATTCCCAGGCGTGCTCCATGAAATCCTCGCGAGAGAGGTCCGACTTTTTGATGCCTTCTTCGCGGAGCTTACGCACCACTTTTGCTTCTGTGGCAATAGATGCGTGATCGGTGCCCGGTACCCAGCAAGCGTTGAGTCCCTTCATTCGGGCTCTGCGCACCAGTACATCCTGAATGGTGTTGTTGAGCATGTGTCCCATGTGGAGCACACCGGTTACGTTTGGCGGAGGAATCACTACCGTGTAGGGCTCGCGCTCATCGGGGGTGGATTTAAAAAATTTGTTCTCCAGCCAAAAGTTGTACCAGCGGGACTCGGTTTTCGAAGGGTCGTACTTACTCGGAATTTCCATGCGGAATGTGTTCTGGTTTGGTTTCTCAAAAAAGAGGCGAACGCAACAGCATTGTGCCGCTTCGCATTTAAGTTGGCAAATTTAGCAAACTCAGCATTGGCGGCATAGGAAAGGAAGAGGGAAAATCGCAACATCAAACCACACACTGCCATTGTCAGCTGTTAAAGACTTGTTAAATACAATTTCATCGGAGAGAATCGCATTACTTTTGGAATGGTAATAATCGAAAACCATCTAAAATTTAGCATAATGAAAAAAGTAATTTTATCACTCGCATTTGTTTTTGCAGGAGTTTTTGCTCTGATGGCGCAAAACGAAGTTGTTAACGGACCAGCTATCTCGGTAGACAAAGACGTACACGACTACGGAACCATCAACAAAGGTGCTGACGGCACTTGCGAATTTACAGTAACAAACACTGGTACTGAGCCATTGATCATTTCTAAGTGTAAAGGATCTTGCGGATGTACAGTGCCACAGTGCGAAAAAACTCCGATTCCTCCAGGTGGAACTTCTACCGTGAAGGTAAAATACGACACGAACCGCATCGGGCCTATCAACAAATCAGTAACGATCACATCGAATGCTGAAAATGAGCCTACAAAAATCGTTCGTATCAAAGGAAAAGTTGAAAACAACGCTGACAACAGCAACGCTCCGGTGAAACAAGCTTCACCAGGTGCTCCGGTGAAAAAATAATTCTCCCGGAAGTCAGCTTCCAATAAATTTGAAACTCCGCTACGGCCCAGTGCTGTAGCGGAGTTTTTTTTTTGTGGTTGAGTGGGTGGATTGAGATTACGGTTGGGGAGGCCAACTTGCTTTGAAGAACTATCAAGTTGAGTTTAGTGAGGTCCTGAAGCGAGTTCAGGACGACCGTCTTCGAAAGGACGATTTGTGGTGGGATGTTTTCGTTGATACTCCGCAACTCTGTTCAAAAGGTTTTAGACCTCTGCACTGAATTGCTAATTGGAAACAACTCATAACTGATAATTCAACCTGGCAGTTTGAGTTGAAGTTTGAGTATTGAGGGGCATCTCGTTGATCGAGGATACTTAGTTACCTCAATTACCTCAATCTACTTAATTACCTACAGTGATAATGAACGGAACCAAACTCCGCCTGTACAGCCTTTTCAAATAATCAAAAAATTGATCTCATGAAAAGAATTATTGTACTCTCAATCCTGACTCTCATTTTCTTCACTTCCCAGCTTTCTGCTCAGGTTGCCGGAAATCTCATTTACAATCAATCTAATCGCTGGCAACAGCAGAACCAGGCTTACGTGAACCCTCACCAGGCGGTAAATCCAAACATGGTGAGTTTCAAAATCAACGCCTTGTACAACGTGCAGGCTGAGAGTTATCTCGCTATTTTTCACCTCACTCAACTGGGCAACTCAGCTCGTGAAGCAGATTCATTGATGAGCGAAAAACTAGATGCTTTCCAGGCTGATGTAATGGATCTTGGAATTTCAGAAGAAAACTTTGTCTATGACATGCTTTCCATGGTACCAGTCTACGAGGTGGAAGTCTCTAAAAGGCTCTTCAGTAAGAGCTATACGGAAGTTCCGAGAGGATTCGAAATTCAAAAGAACATCCACATCAAGTTCACTGATCCGAGACAGCTCGACAAGATTGTGACTGCGGCCGCCATCCACGAAATCTACGATTTGGTAAAAGTCGACTACATGGTAAAAGACATCGAAAAGATTTACGATACCCTCCGCGAGCGGGCCACTGCTCAAATTCAAGAGAAAGTAGAGCAGTACAAAAAGCTAGGGGTTAACCTCGAAGATGAATGGCGCGGAATTGCTGAAAGTCAGAATGTGATTTTCCCTCTTGAGCGCTACCAGTCATACCGTGCTTTTGGAAATGTCGCTTTTGAGCGCGAGCTGAGCAACGAAAAGCTCAAAGAAGCTCGCAAGCCAACAACGCAGTTTTACAACAAAATTTCCTACAAGGGCTACGACATTGTCATCGAACCAGAAACAGTGGAGCCCGTGGTTCAATTCACCTACAGCATTGAGCTACAGTACTACCGCGAAAAGCCTGTAAAAGAAAAGAAAGAGCCGGAGCCAAAAGTTGAATATCGCAAGGAGTACATTTTGGTAAACCCTGATGGAGTGATTAAACCGTTGCCACTGAACTAATCAACTTGTGAGAATTGCTTACAAAATAGAAAAGGGCGGGCCGCTAGCGGCCCGCCCTCCTTTTTATGCTTTTCTATAATGTCCGATTTCCTCGTTATGCTCGCTTTGAAAACAGTCATTTACAATAGTAAACTCCTTGCTTTTCAAAGCTTCACAAGCCTCGAACTCGAACATTTTAGTGCAAGCGTCTGACATTGCTTTCAGACACAAATAATTTCATTCAAAAAGACTGTTACTTCTTCAGGAACTTTCTGCTTATATAACTATCTCCAGCTTTGATGCGCACTGTGTAAAGTCCGCTCTCGAGGTCAGCTATAGAAATCTGCTTGCTGCGAGTTGAAGAAAGCTGCTCGCGAGCTACAATCGCTCCGAGCGTGTTGTAGATCACCATTTCTTCCATCAGACCTTCGCAAGTGATTGTCAATTGATCAATCGAAGGGTTTGGATAAACTGTCATTCCGTAAATTTCTTTCTCTGTCTCGTCCAACGAAAGAGGAATGTCCATTGAAAGCAACATTCTCGGAATCATGTATCCCTGAATAGTATCGATGTAGGCAAGTCCTTTGTCTGGTCCCATTCCTGGGTTTCCGGCAAGTGCCTGCTGGTGAATCTGAGTAGCATTGTAATCACTTCCTGTTGCAGCATTCAACTGATCAACGTAAGCTTCAAGCGTTTCAAAATCCCACCAGTCCCATGGGTGACCTTCGTTCAAGAATACGTTGGTCTCATTGATCGGTAACATGAAAGGGAAAAGCCCTTCTGGATCAGAATTGATAGTGATCTCGTCATTTGGCGCTGGATAGATGTAATCTACTGTTTCACCGTAGAGCGAACGAGCGCGCTGTGTGTAAGGATCGTTGTCTTGTGGAAAGCTCGCGAAAACATCGTTGTTTCCAAGGTCATTCATTTCCTGAATGAAAACATTACTACCATCCACCTCAACAACAACTTCGTTTGTTGTAGGCACAATTACGTCACCTGTACCGAATGGCGCAAATGGGTCTCTAACACAGTGAAGAGCTACGTGCGGGTTTTCCCCACCTTGCAACCAGCTGTTGTCGGCAAGTGCTCCACCGGCATTGGCAGAAAACTGAATTTCTGAAGTGTATCCGTTGTCCTGGTAAAGGTTAAGCGCACCACCAAGGCCATTGATTTCGCCAACTTGATCGGTATTCACATAAGACATACCCGTGTTTGAGTCGATGAATTTATCTAGGTTCAACTCAGCCTCCTGGTCAAGTGACATGTAAGCGCAAACCACATAGCCTCCAGACCCTTGTCCGTAAAGTGCAACCTTGTTTGCATCGATAGCTTTAGGGTTTCCATTGTCGGCCTCTTCACGAAGTACACGAACCATTTGCTTGTTGTCTTGAATAGCGCGATAAACGGCATTTAAAAGAGTTCCACGTCTTACGTCAGGATCTGGAGAAATTGGATTCCATCCCTTTCTGTAGTCCATGGAGATTGCAACGAAACCACGCTTGGCCCACTGGCGGCAAAGGTTTACAGCAGCGCTGTCATTTTTCGATCCGGTAATTCCTCCATTGATGATTGGCGGAAGAAAGTTTCCGGTGTGCACATAGATGATTACAGGTCTTTCAGTCACATCATCAATCTCTGGATCTGGCATGTACAAATCGTACTTAATGTCAGTTACCTTCACATTTGTTGTTGCATCAGCTGGATTGTAGTACTCAGCGGGAATTGGATTTCCCATGGCAATAGCTGTTTGAATCTCTGTTAGATCAGCCTGAGTTTGAGCATTGTCACTAAAGTCAGAAGTCAAGAAATCAATGTTAGTTCCATAAGTAATGTCAGTCTGAATTACGAGCTCATCGTAATCAAATACTTCTTCTTCATAGCGCTGAGCGTTGGAGTTGGTAGCACACAAAAGGAGCAGTGCAGCGCTCATCAAGGGTATAATTTTTCTCATCTTAGATTGGGTTTTTATTTCACATTTAAAGTACAATTATTTTTTATCGATTTCGAAGAGGATGGAGAAATATGCCAGTCTGCCGATAAACGGACCGCCAAACACCTGCATCACTCTGTTGTCGAGTGCGTTTTTCACTGCATCAGGACCACCTTCAAAAAGTGGTTTTATTCCAAAAACATTGGAAGCTCCTAGTTTAATAGTCGCATTGTATTTCTCAAGCTTTTTGTTGACCTGAAAGTCGACCATATCGTAGCTGGGAACAAATCCGGTAAACTGCGGACTTCCTGCAAATACGAATCCATCAACCCATTTGTAGTTTACACCGAAGCCCATTCCCTTCCAGTTTCCCCAGGTCATGTCACGGCCGCTGAGGCCGAGATTGAATTTGTGCTCAGGCGTGTTGAATGCAGGAATAATCGGGTCGTCAGATCCCTGCAAGTCGAGTCTGTTGAATGAATAGTTACCGGAAAGTGTATACCGCTTAAAGTAGTAGTTGAGCCCCAGGCTGGTTCCCATGGTCGTAACTCTGTCGCGGGCATTTGCCGCCAGGCGATAAACCTGAACGCTACTCGGGAATGACGTTTGATTATCGAGCGTTAAGTCAATTCCAATGTTGTAGCCGATGAAGTCATCGTACCAGCTGAAGTAAGTTGCCCAGTCAATGTAAAGCTGTTCGAAGAGTGTACCGCGGTACCCCAACTCGATGGTTTTCACTTTTTCAGGGCGAATGGCAGGCACGTTGAAGTATTCCAGTTTAGAGACACCTTCAGACAAGCTCGGAGAGTTGAGATAATCTCCAAATGATTCAACGGTAACAAGAGAATCATTTCCGGCAGCATAAATTCCATCTACGTTACCTAGCAGAATTGCTCTCCCTACATCATAAAACAGATACTGATCAGCGAGTGTTGGGTTTCTGATAGCTGATGAAAATGTCGCTCTGAAAATGTTGTTTTTATCAGCAGTGTAGACCGCTGAAAGAGCTGGTGAAAAGAGGTAATCGAAATTCTGATTTTTATCCATTCGGATAGAAAAGTTCGTCTTTAGTCGATCCTCGAGAAATTCCTTTTCCAGTCCAAGATAAACTCCGTACTCAAAATTTTTGATTTGGCGATAGGCGCTGTCAATTGGTTCGCCATTTTGATATTGATACTCGAGCGTATCGCTAAAAATAGTACCTCTCGAATCTGGGCGGTACCAGCGCGTGTTTCCTCCAATTTTTATATCGAGCCAGTCGGGATGAAATTCATATTCACCATGAACATGGTAGAGTGCGCTTCGGTCGTAAAAACGCGAACCGCCTTCATTAAAGTAGCGACTTGTGACACTGTTGAATTGTCTTTCAAATTCCGGTGTTCCGGGCTCGTAAAGTGGATGATTGCTCAGCAGAGCAACCTGATTGTCAGCATTGTCTCGCGCCATGTCGTGAAAAGCCTGAAGTTGATCGGGGTACTGCGCTAGCAAATTGGCAACGGCATCGTTAAATACGGGAATCCAAGCCTGGTAAGCTGCAGCAAATTCTTCGGCTGAGTCGAAATCATTAAACTGCGGTCGCGGATACTGATCCTCAATATCACCGTATCCGGGAAGCTGTTCTATCATGTCGACAATCACTTGCTTCCAGTAGGTTGAATAATCGGTGTTCCAGTTTCGTGTTCCCTTCGCTTCATTTTGCATTTCGAATGCTGTCACCACCGCATCGTAGGTATCACCAGCATCCTCTTGTGTGCTGTAAGCTCTGATAAAAAACTGATCCTCTTTTTTAAACTCAATCTTGTTCTGCCAAAACTGGATTCCACGAAGTGCATAGCGGTTATCCCCCTGATAGATGGTGTTACCAGTACTGTAGTTAAGCGTGTAGTTGAGAACGGTCTCATCCGTTGGCTTGTAATAGAATCCGACATTGGTTTTGAGGTTGTTGGTGTTGTAGTTCACTACATCACTCTCCCAGTAGCCGGTTCTGTAGAAAGTGCCAAGTCCTGGATACTCAAGACGCTGACTGGGCGATAGATCGTAGCTATTTCCTCCCACGAGATCCTCATCACCGTAGCGGTTCACGGCATCATAGCCTCCGGGATTGTCTTTTCCGTGTTCAGAATCAATAGTTGGGTTATCGTTTGTCGCCTCCCAGTCGTTTGCTTTCATCCAGAAAAAATTGACTTTCACAGCAAACTTGTCATTGCCCTCTTCATCCTTAATTACTTCTGCAAGGCGAAAGCTCTGCTCAAAAAGTGCTCGCTCTCCCATTTTCATTTGGAACGCAAAACCCGGAAACTGAAACGGATCCTTGGTAGTCATGTTAATTACACCATTGAATGCGCCCGGGCCATAAAATGCAGAACTTGCTCCAGCGATGATGTCTACTCGCATCAGGTCCAGATCGGATGCCCCCAGGAAGTTCCCCAGAGAGAAGTTTAGTCCCGGAGATTGATTGTCCACTCCGTCAATCAGCTGGAGAGACCGAACAGGAGAAGTGGAGTTGAACCCACGAGTGTTGATCACCTTAAAAGCCAAACTGGCCGAGGTAATATCCACACCTTTAAGGTTACCCAAACTTTCGTAGAAATTTCCACTCGGTGCCTCCTTGATCGCAATTACATCCAGCGACTCCACTGTGAGAGGTGCTTGTTTCTGCCGTTCCGAAATACGCTCACCAACCACCTCGGCTGCTTCCATTATCACCTGATCAGGCACAAGTTTTACCACCAAGTCTTTGCGGTATTCCTGAACCGTAATTTCTTTCTGTTTATATCCTATAAATGAAATGGAAATGACGGCAGGCAGAGACTCTACCTGGAGTGAGAACTTACCGTCAAAATCGGTGCTGACCCCACGTGTGGATCCCTTCACCAGGACGTTCGCACTAAAAATCGGTTCATCGGTTTGCTCATCTATCACTGTTCCTTCCACCGTTCCCTGAGAGAAAAGCTGACTACTAAAAAATGCCATCAGTGCACACAGGAAAACAAACCTGAACGTTTTGAACATACAAAGAGGATTAACGAGAGTGATTAAAGTTAAGGATTAATTCCCTGCTAATATAAAAATTGTTTGTTATGCACGCATAAGAAAAAAGGAGCTCGATTGAGCTCCTTTTTTAATTTTCTAAGATGACTTTCTAAAAGTGCTACTGCTCCATTAGAGCAATTTTGTGAGTTTCGAATTCTACCTGATCTCCCGGCTTTAGCTTTCTACGCTTTCGCGTTTCCACTTCGCCATTCACCTGAATAAGGCCATCCTCTACAACAGATTTAGCCTCCCCACCGGAAGACACGAGGTTGAGTGCCTTTAATAACTTGATCAATTCGATGTACTCGCCCTGGATGTGAAATTCAATCATGGCTTAGTAGAGTTTTGGAAATTGCTGTGGATTAGCCTCGTGCATCATTCCGTAAATCGCTTCGAAAATATCGTCCAGGCTAGGCTTGGAGAAATAATCGCCATCGGTGCTGTAAGCCGGCAAGTGCGGCTGGGCAGAAAGCGTTCTCGGTTCAGAATCGAGCAGGTAGTATGCTTTTTGGCCATTCACTACCTGATCCATCATGTAAGCCGAAGCACCTCCGGGAACGTCTTCATCGATAAAAATGACGCGGTTCGTCTTGGCGATCGACTCGCGAATGGTGTGATTGATGTCGAATGGCAAGAGCGTTTGCACATCAATCAGCTCTGCAGAGATTCCAGCTTCTTCAAGCTCCTGAGCTGCTTGCTGGCAAATATTGAATGTACTTCCGTAAGAAACCACAGTAATGTCGGTTCCTTCTCTAACAACTTCCGGCTGTCCCAGCGGAACACGGAATTCACCGAGGTTGCTCGGTAATGATTCTTTGCTGCGATATCCATTGAGGCATTCTATTACCAAAGCCGGCTCGTCTGATGCTAAAAGTGTGTTGTACATTCCAGCAGCCTGAACCATGTTTCTCGGTACGCAAACCTGCATTCCTCTCAGGCTGTTGATGATGGCTCCCATTGGAGAACCCGAGTGCCAGATTCCTTCGAGTCTGTGGCCACGCGTACGAACAATCAGCGGAGCTTTTTGACCACCGTGTGTCCTGTACTGAACCGTTGCCAAATCATCACGCATGATTTGAAGCGCGTAGTAGAGGTAATCGAGGTATTGGATTTCGGCAATTGGGCGAAGTCCTCTCATAGCCATTCCAATTCCCTGGCCTACGATGGTAGCTTCGCGAATTCCTGTGTCGGCAACCCTCAGCTCGCCAAACTTATCTTGCATGCCTTCCATCGACTGGTTGACTCCACCGATTTTTCCGGTGTCTTCGCCAAAGGTGAGCACCTCTGGATATTTCTCAAAAATCTTTTCGAAGTTCTTTTTCAGAACAATGCGTCCGTCTACTTCCTCTGGCTCATCTGGATACTCGGCAGGGATCGGCTCGATGTTGAGCACGCGCTCTTCGCTTTCCGAATAGAGGTGTGAGCTGTAGCGCGTTCTATTTTCTTTGAGTCTGTTCTGAAGCCAGGTGATAAGTGTATCTTTTTCGTTCGACTGTTCTTTTCTCGTGAGTCGAATTACTTTCCGAACGGCATTGAAAATATCCTTTCGAATCGGATCCATGGCCGACTTCAGCTCTTTGCCAACTTTCTCCACAAAAGGCTGATTGTCACTTACAGCTGCCAGCTTGTTGATCAACTCAACGGCCTCTCCCAGTTCTTTCTTTATAGGAGTGGTGAAATTTTTCCAGGCTTCTTTCTGCTCCTGGCGCACAAATTTCTTCGACTCTTTCTCAATTTTCTCAAGTTCATCTTCGCTCGCTGCGCCTTCCATGAGAATAAACTCTTTGAACTTGACGATGCAGTCGTATTCTTTTGCCCACTCGAGTCTTTCTTTTGACTTGTAGCGCTCGTGAGAACCACTTGTGGAGTGTCCCTGAGGTTGAGTAACTTCCTCAACGTGAATCAAAACCGGTCCGTGACTTTCGCGGCAGTAGGCAATCGCCTCTTCGTAAGTCGCTACCAACTCCGGATAGTTCCAACCTTTTACCTTGAAAATCTTGAGTCCCTTTAGACCATCGTCAGTTACGTCAAACCCGCTCAGGGCCTGCGAAATACTTTCTTTGGCTGTCTGGTATTTTTTAGGAACAGAAATTCCATAGCCATCGTCCCAAACTGACAGCGCCATTGGAACTTGCAAAACTGTGGCCGCGTTCACCGTTTCCCAAAACAAACCTTCGGAAGTACTTGCATCGCCTATCGTTCCGAAAGCTACTTCATTTCCCTTGTCAGAGAAATTGGTGAAGCTGTGCAAGTCCTTGTTTTCCCGGTAAACTTTTGAGGCTTGCGCCAGTCCGAGGAGTCGCGGCATCTGGGCTGCAGTTGGCGAAACGTCTGCTGAAGAATTTTTCTTCTCCATCAGGTTTTTCCAGCTTCCGTCATCGTTCAGGTTTCTGGTTGAATAGTGACCTCCCATTTGTCTTCCGGCAGAGGTCGGCTCAGCGTGCACATCGGTTTGTGCGTAGAGGGCGGCAAAATATTGCTGTACATTGAGCATGTCGATCGCCATCATAAATGTTTGATCGCGATAGTAACCAGAGCGGAAATCACCGTTCTTGAACTGCTTTGCCATGGCGATTTGGGCGACTTCTTTTCCGTCTCCAAAAATGCCAAACTTGGCTTTTCCGGTCAGCACTTCTCTCCTACCCAGCAACGAAGCTTCGCGGCTGATGCACGCCAGCCTGTAGTCGTTGATGAGTTCGTTTCTCCACTGTTCTTCTGTAGCTGTATTTTCCGCTGTAGATGGTTGTTCTTTTGCCATAGGAATTCGTTTTCGAAAGGATTGCAAAGATACTTTTAATCGACAAAATTTAAAATTCAACAATTGGCCGTGCCAATGGTTTTTTTCGTCTTCCGATCAAAGCGACACCTGGCAAGTCACTTTGAGTACGCAACAGCGAGCCTTGCTGCCAGCTGAGCATTGGACTTTACCAGTTCGATGTTGGCTTCCAGACTCTTGCCTCTGGTAATTTTTTCGATACGATCGAGCAAAAATGGCGTAAGTTCTTTTCCGGAAACTCCCTTCTTCTCAGCCTCCGCAATTGCTTCTTCGATTTTTGGCTCGATAAATTCTCTGTCGAGGCTATTTTGATTAGCGATCGGGTTGGCGATTAGAGCTCCTCCACGGAGCCCCATGCCCCATTTTGCCTTTAGAAAAGAAACTACCTCATCAGTCGAATCTAATCGAATGGGTACTTTTACTCCGCTCTCTCTGGAGTAAAAAGCAGGAAACACTGAAGTTTGGAAGCCGATAACCGGAACTCCCAGGGTCTCGAGTTTCTCTAATGTTTTTGGAATGTCGAGGATTGATTTTACTCCGGCAGAAATCACCGCTACTTCAGTTTGGGCGAGCTCAGTGAGGTCAGCAGAGACATCAAAAGTTTTTTCCGCTCCGCGATGCACGCCTCCCACGCCACCTGTTGCGAAAAACTTTACTCCCGCCATGCGGGCCACAATCATGGTCGCAGCGACTGTAGTTGCTCCGGTCTTTTTTTGTGAAATGGCCAATGGCAAATCGAAGCGGCTCAGTTTCAAAACGTCCTCTTCTTTCGCCAGTCGTTCAAGCTGACTTTCAGACAAACCTGCTCTGAGCTTTCCGTCCATTACCGCAACGGTAGCGGGCACGGTACCTTCGGCTCTTACTATATCTTCCAGCGCCTGAGCTGTTTTTAGATTTTCAGGAAAAGGCATCCCATGAGAAATGATGGTGGATTCTAGTGCCACCACCGGACGGTTCTCTTTTAGTGCGCTCTCCACTTCTGCAGAAAGCACTAATAAATCTGTTTTTTGATTCATGCCTCAAATTTACGAGGCACTTTGGATCCCTTAGTTGAGACGGGCAAAAATTTGCTCCACACCTTCCGACAGAAGAGGCTTTTCGGTGTACCCCACGATTTGAGGAATAGTTTTAGCCTTTTGAATCTCTGTTGAAGTGATTTCGTTGCTGAGCAAAAAGAAGCGGGTTTCTATCCCTGAATCCAGACAAGCATCAATGAACTCCCAGCCACTCATGAATGGCAAGTCCAAATCAAGCAAAATAAGATCCGGGGTTTGTCCTGGATTGTCTTTGAGAAATTCCAGAGCGGACTTTGGGTTGTGCGACTCCATCACCTCAAGCTGTGAGTCAATGCTTTGAAACAGCTTTCTGTTGATGTAGTTAATAATCGAATCGCTATCGAGCAGATAGATGAAATTGATTTTTCTCGAATCATTTTCATTCTCAAGGTGCGACCCTACGCTAATTTGGTTCATTACTCGTGTCAATTCTTTAGTTTTTGTTTTTCAGCTTAAGTTGCTCGAAGTACAGGCTCAGTCAATCGACAGGTTTCTCAGTCTTTCACCAACTTTCCCGAAGAGGTGATTGATACTATCTGCCGTTTTATTTTTTTTTAATTCTCCCTCAATGCTTTCCGGGAAATCGGAAATGTTAAGAGATGAATCAATCCAGTCCAAACCACTCGTTTGCCTCACAAAAGCAAGGCTACTGTAGTCGTCAACTACAATAATCTTTGCACTGGGATTGATGTTCCTCAGGGTTCTAGTGATCTCTGAGAACTTCTGAAAGTCGAGCATCAGATCAACTATCAGGCAATCGGGCGAAGCGAGGAGGGAATTTGTAGCAGCCTCGTCCCAGTTGATGGAAGAATAACGCTCGGTGTTGACCGAAAACGATGACGGAATAATCTCCGCCAGAGTTTGTACAATCAAATCCGAGCTGTTAGATACAATCGTTATAGTTTTTATTTCTCGTGTATTGGGCACTTCTTGTACTTCTGCACATTTACAACTTTACAAGAACAAAGGTACCGCCAGAGGCTGTTCTGATTTTATGCAATAAACCTATTTTGATAAAATACGTGATTTACGTATAACATTGCCTCACGGAACGACCAGCAGATCAGCGTGTTTAGATAATGTCGTTGTTGATGGCGTAAAGCACCAGACCGGCAATGTTTTTCGATCCCGTTTTTTCGAGCAGATTTCTTTTGTGCGCCTCCACCGTGCGAGGTGAGATAAACAACTCATCGGCTATTTCTGAATTGCTGTATTCTCTGACTATCAGGCTGAGCACTTCTTTCTCTCTATCGGTGAGTGGAATCGTCACTCCAAAGCGACTTTCTTTTTTGTTCTTTTTGCCTGCGATGCTCTCCATCACTGTCTTGGTTACATCCTGGCTAAAGTAGTTTCCACCATCGTAAACTTTGAGAATTGCCGCTTTGAGCTCTTCTTCACCGGCAGTTTTGAGCACGTATCCCTCAATCCCCGTTTCGAGGATGTGCCTAATGTATTGGTGTTCGTTGAGCATGCTGAGCACTACAACTTTTAGCTCGGGGCGTTTTTGCCTGAGCCTCTTGCTAAGTTCGAGCCCATCCATTGGCTCCATGCTGATATCTGTGAGAACGATATCGGGCATTTTATCGAGCTCTTCGAGTTTTTTCAAAGCTTCCTCTCCATCTGCTGCCTCACCTACCAAACCAAAGCGTTCGTCATCTTCGAGATAGGAGCGAATGCCGTCTCTCACGATTTCGTGATCATCTACTAAAAACAGTTGAATTGGGGACTTGCTCATTTTGCAAAGATATTTGAACTGTAATTATTGTTCCTCTGGATTTACTGCTGTCAATGGTGAATTCTCCACTCATGGCATTGGCGCGGTTGCGCATATTAGAAATCCCGAGGCTGGTTGTTTCTTTTTTGAGACTTTCGAGATTAAAACCTCTACCATCATCTTCAACCGTAAGTATAAGCATATCATCGTGTTTCATTAGTTGAACCGTGATATTTTTTGCATTCGCGTATTTCAGCGAGTTGTTGATCGCCTCTTGAGTGATGCGGAAGAGATTGAGCTCCACAAAGCCCGGAAGTCGCGTTCCATTGAGGTTTTCGTAGAATTGAAAATCGACATCGGTAGCGTCTGAAAGTCCATCCATGAGGCTTTGCGTGGCGAGAATGAAACCAAAATCATCGATGTCTTTGGGCATGATGTTGTGTGAAATATCTCTACTCTCGCGTATGGCCTGACGAAGGAGCTCCTGCGTTTTGTTGTACTTCACTTGCAGGTTTTCGCTGAGCTTTGGGATTTCCTTTTTAATTGAATTAATGTTTAGCGATGCGGCTGTAAGCGTTTGACCAAGACTGTCGTGCAGTTCCTTGGCAATCCTCCTGCGCTCTTTGTCTTCAGTTTCCAGAACGGTCGCGATGATCTTATCCTCCGCTTTCATCTTATCGGTGATGTCAATGATGTAGCCTTCATATTCTACAATTCTACCGAGATCATCTCTGATGGCAACTCCTTGCTCGAGACACCACTTTATTTCATTATTCCTGGCGATCACCCTGTAGGTATACTGATATTTACCTGAGCCTTCAAGCGATTTGATAATTTCTTCGCTATCAAAATCCTGATCGTCAGGATGAATGATTGAGCGCCATCCACGAGGGTTTTCCTGCGAAGTAAACTCTTCAGCTTTGTAGCCTGTGATGTCTTCTACCGAGTTACTGATGAACTCCATCGACCACTGATCGTCATTTCTTGATCGGTAGACGATACCAGGCAGATTATCGATCAGGTTTTCCAATCTTTGATTGAGCCTTCCGAGTTCAATCTCAGCGGTTTTTCGCTCAGTGATATCAGTTAACGTTCCTGTGATTCCACGAGGTTTTCCATTCGGATAGCGATCTTTTACAATCCCTCTGGAATTAACCCACATCAAATCTCCATCTTTTCGAACTACGCGATAATTCAACTCATACGTGTCCTGACGACCCGAAATGAAATTTTCAAAAACAGATTTAAACAGCCTCTGATCTGGCTCATAGATAGTGGAGATAAAATGATCTACGGTGTGATCAAACTCTTCTTCATCGTAACCCATTAAAGAGTAGAATTCCTCACTGGTAAACATTTCATTCGTTTCCATGTCCCAATCCCAGATCGCTTCATTCCCGGCCTGCAAAGCGAGTTTCAATCGCCTCTCACTTTCTCTCAACGACACCTCTTTTTCACTTCTGGCCAGTGCCGATGCCAGCATTTCACCAATGATTTTAAGCAAGTTTTCCTCATCAGAACTCCATTCCCGAGGTTCGTGAAGCATGTGAACGCCAATGGCCAGATAGATTTCGTTTTTGATGGATCCCGGCACCAAAATCAACGAGCGCACACCTTGCGAATTGAGAACTTCTTTTTCAATGCTGTACTTCGTCCCCAGCTTTTCGACATCCTTAAAGACCACTACTTCGTCTTTTTCGAGTTGTTCAGGAATGTACGACCCTTTGAAAGGTATGGGCTTTCCACTTCGAATCATGTCGCTGAGTTTCTCATTTGGTGTGCCCTCTCCTATGGCTACGCGATACTTTTTGCGATCGCTGCTGAGGATCGTCACAAAAGTTCTGTCGCTCTTTAGCACTTCGTTGACTTCTTGAAGCGCATTTTTGATGGCAACTTCCACCTCTCCAGAAGGCAGCTTGAGGAGCCTGTTAGAGATCCTCGCAATCAGCGATTCAAACTGATATCTTCTGCTTATTTCCTCCTGTCGGCTTTTACGATCAGAGATATCCCTGGCAAAACCGCAGATGTATTCTTCGTTATCAAAAGTGATGTAGTGCGAAAAAGTCTCAACCCAAATTTCCTCACCGTCTTTTCTTCTCAACTTGAGCTCCCAGGGATAGTAGCGTTCTGACTTCACAACTGACCAATACTTCGAAAAGCCCGGCATGTCTTCCTGAGCGTAAATATCGTGCGCACGCAGAGTTTTTAATTCGCGTTGATCGTAGCCCATGAGCAGCTCGCAGGCTTCGTTAGTGCGAATAAACTGACCGCGAGAGTTGATCCAAAAAACAGCAAAGTCGGACGACTCGATGGTGAACTCACTCAACCTCGCTTTTCTCTCTGAAGCCTGAAGCCGGTTGTTGGCCTGCAAAAGCTCCGCAGTTCTTTCCTGAATTTTGCTCTCCAGATTGTCGTTGATGTGATTGATTTCGTCCACTGCAATTTCCAGCTTGGTGGATTCTTCTTCGAGCCGAACGGATTTTTCCTCGAGCTTCCGATTGCTTCTTCTGAAATAAATCAGAGCCACCACAGAGCCTATCACTAAAACCAGGATCAACATTAACGCTGCGGTCTGCAGATCCACAACTTCCCTTTCCTTTTCGAGGTTTTTCTTTAGCAGTCTGTTTTCTTCGGATTGTTGCTCGGCTTTGATTCTCGATTCGAGTATGGAAATGTCGGTTATGTTTTTCTCACTGCGTAGCGAATCGTTCATCGCCTTGTGCTTTTCAAAAAAGGCCAGCGCTTGTTCGTAGTTTCCTTTGGCTTTGTGAGTTTCGTAAAGCACTGAGTAGGCGGGCAACAGACTGTAAGGATTATCAACCCTCCTGTTTTCTACGAGTTCAACGCACTCTTGACTCAATTCAATCGCCTTGTCGAGATTACCCTTTCTGAGGTAGACTTCCGCCAGATTGTTCATTGCTAAACACAAAGCATTGAGATCACCATATTTTTCACTTTGCTCAAGCACTTCTTCGAACATCACCTTTGCCGAGTCGAGTTCACCCTTTTCCAGGTAAACGGAACCGATGTTGTTGGTTGTTGTGATTTGGTACCGCTGCCAGTTTTGTTCCGTATAGATGCTGTCTGACATAGAAAAATAGTGGACTGCAGAATCCCAGTGTTGTTGATTGTAGTGAAATCCACCGATGAGCATCAGGGTATTGGCTAATCCTTCGAGGTCGTTTTGCTCCGCATAAATCTTTCGCGCTTTTCGGAGATGTGGGATGCCCTTTTCGCTTTCTCCCAACAAGTCGAATACTTTACCTTTCTCGAAGTGAGCGTTGCCGCGGATGATTTCATAGTGTTTATTCTCACCCTTGTGTTTCTCCAGATATTGAATGCACTCATTTAACTGCTCAATCGATTGGTAGTATTGTAGCTTTTGATTGTGAGCCCGGGCTAAAATGATCTTCGCCTGATAGAGCCCCAACAAGTCTGGGTATTCTTTAAGATATTCTACGGATTGCTTTAACACAGCAAGTGCAGAATCATTCCTCCCTTTGTGAAGCAAAATATCTCCGTAGCGACTAAGCGCTCTCCCCATGTGAACCTGACTACCTGCCGCCTCTGCTTCGGCAAACCATCGCTGTGCGTAGTGAGTAGATTTCTCAAGATCAGTGTGACTGTATTCGTCAGAAATTTTATTGAGAAGGTTAAATCTTTTTCCGAGCCTGTCTTCCTTCTCGAGCTGCTGTATCAAGCTATCCACCTTTGCCGCAGAAGTGAGCAGAGAAGAAAAGATTAAGATGAATAAAAGGAGTATCCGCATAATTTTCGGCTCGTTGAACGGGTATAAAAATAAACAATGGCTTCAGACAGCCACCGAAGGGATCTGTTTTCGGAAAACAAAACCTGACAAAAATGAGTTTTATTTGTTCTCTCAATCATCTACAGCTCTCTGAATGAAACGAATAATTACAGCACTCATCATTTGCTTCTCAAGCTTCTACGGCATGGCTCAGGAGCGCATCTCTTGGTCGGAGAGCCGGCCGCTCACCTGGAGCAACTTTGAGCCGCGAAAAGATCAGGGCTTTGGCTACCGGGCACTTACCTTCTCGGGAATTCGCTACAACGTGGAGACGAAAGACGGCATGATCGAAATTGATGTGGAGTGCTACTTTATCCCGTCAAAATCGTGGGTGCAAAAAGGTTTTGAAAAAGACTACCTGCTGCGCCACGAACAGCTCCACTTCGACATCACCGAGCTACACGCCAGAAAAATGCGAAAAGCAATGGAGGAATACGAGATGCCGATTGGAGAATTTATGAAACGCGGACTCGCCAAAGAGCTCGAGGATCTTTACGACAACATCTACGAAGAAATGGTAGCGATGCAAACACTTTACGACAAAGAAACCGACCACAGCCTCAATCGCGAAGCACAGCAAAAGTGGGAAGAAAAAGTGGCAAGCTCGCTGGCTGAGTTGCAGGAGTTTGCTTCTTCAGGGCAATAAAAAAAGCCCCGGCAGAACCGAGGCTTTTCAAAGTTTTATTAGGCTCTCCCTCCTAGAGGTGGATTACCTCATCGTAAGCCGCAGCTGCAGCTTCCATCACCGCTTCACTCATAGTTGGGTGTGGGTGAACAGTTTTGATCAGCTCGAGGCCCGTGGTTTCGAGTTTTCTCACCGCTACAATTTCCGCAATTAGCTCTGTAACGTTGTACCCAACCATGTGCCCACCGAGGAGCTCTCCATATTTGGCGTCAAAAATCAATTTGACAAATCCATCAGAGTGACCGGCTGCTTTGGCTTTACCAGAAGCTGAGAACGGGAATTTCCCGACTTTAATTTCGTAGCCTTCTTCTTTGGCTTGTTTTTCTGTATAGCCCACAGAAGCCACTTCTGGGAAGCAGTAAGTACAACCCGGAATATTGTTGTAATCGAGTCCTTCGGGGTTTTCACCAGCGATTTTTTCCACGCAGGTAATCCCTTCGGCAGAAGCTACGTGAGCCAGAGCCGGACCGGGAACGCAATCGCCAATGGCGTAGTAACCGGGGATGTTGGTTTCGTAGTATTTGTTGACCATGATCTTCCCTTTGTCTGTGGCAATGCCAACATCCTCAAGACCGATGTTTTCGATGTTTGAAACCACTCCGGCTGCAGAAAGAACCACATCGCAATCGATGGTTTCTTCGCCTTTCTTGGTTTTCACTTTCACCTTGCATCCTTTTCCAGAAGTGTCCACCTCTGTCACTTCGGAGCTGGTCATCACTTTGATGCCTTGCTTTTTGAAGGAGCGTGCAAGTTGTTTTGAAACTTCTTCGTCTTCCACAGGAACCACGTTGTCCATGTATTCAACGAGGGTTACTTCGGTACCAATAGAGTTGTAGAAGTAAGCGAATTCAGATCCGATAGCACCTGATCCAACAACAACCATTTTCTTAGGCTGCTTGTCGAGTGTCATTGCTTCGCGGTAACCGATAATTTTTTTGCCGTCCTGTTTCATAGATGGCAACTCGCGAGAGCGCGCTCCTGTAGAAACAATGATGTGCTCAGCAGAGAGCTCTTTGGTTTTCCCATCTTCGCCCTTCACGGAAATTTTCTTTCCCTTCAGCACTTTTCCTTCGCCCATGTGCACATCGATCTTGTTCTTTTTCATCAAGAACTGCACACCGTTGCTCATGCTTCCGGCAACTTCGCGGCTTCTTTTTATCATGCCTCCAAAATCCACTTTCGGAGAGCTCACTTTGATTCCAAAATCTTCTGCGTGGTTGATGTAGTCAAACACGTTGGCGCTTTTCAACAAAGCTTTTGTAGGGATACAGCCCCAGTTGAGGCAAACACCTCCGAGCGACTCACGCTCTACAATTGCAGTTTTGAGTCCGAGTTGCGAAGCTCTGATGGCGGCCACATATCCTCCCGGTCCACTGCCGAGTACTATCACATCGTAATCCATGGTCTGTCTAATCTTTTTTCGGGTTTAAAACGGATTGCGAATTTAGTAAAAAAGCATTGCTAACGGCTCTGCCATGCGGGCTACTCTTCAGTCGGACAAAATCAATTACCTTCGCAGCGATTTTTAAGATATGGAGGAAATCAAAGATGTAGTGTTGGGCGATTTGCGCTTTCGGGAAATTATTTCCGAAAGCGAGGTGCAGGAGCGTGTTAAAGAGATGGCCGATCGAATGACTACAGACCTCCGCGATCAAACTCCAATTTTTCTACCGGTGCTCAACGGTGCTTTTAGACTCGCTGCCGATTTGGTCACAAAAATGGACCTGGCCTGCGAGTTTTCTTTCATAAAAATGAGAAGCTACCAGGGCACCAAATCTACTGAGGTGGTAAATGAACTCATCGGGCTTGATGCTGACATTACCGGACGAACGGTAGTTGTAGTTGAAGACATCGTGGATACCGGAAACACATTGGAGAAAATTTTGGCTCTACTGGAGCAGCAGAAACCCGAGAAAATTTTAATTTCCAGCTTATTGCTAAAGCCGGAAGTTTATAATCAAAAACGAAAAATCAACTACCTGGGCATGGAAATTTCGGATGAGTTTGTGGTTGGCTACGGCCTCGACTACAACGGGCTCGGCCGCGAGTTGAATGCCATTTATCAAAAAGTTGAAGAATAAACAGACAGAGCAATGTTGAACATCATTTTATTTGGCCCTCCGGGAGCGGGCAAAGGAACACAAAGCGAAAACCTGGTTCAGGAGTACGATCTCGTTCACCTTTCTACCGGAGATATTTTCCGATCGAACATCAAAGGTGGAACTGAACTGGGAAATTTAGCCAAAAGCTACATGGACAAAGGTGAACTCGTTCCAGACGATGTTACCATTGGCATGTTGCAGGCTGAGGTAAACAAGGCCAAAGATTCCAACGGATTCATTTTTGATGGATTCCCGAGAACTGTGGCTCAGGCCGAAGCGCTTGATGAGTTTTTGGAATCGAGAAACGATGAGATCAAGGTGATGCTCGCTCTGGAAGTTGAAGAAGACGAGTTGAAAACCCGACTCATGGAGCGCGCTAAAACCAGCGGCCGCCCTGACGATGCCAATCCAGACGTGATTCAAAATCGCATTGACGTTTATAAAAAAGAAACTGCTCCCGTAGCTGAGCACTATCGCAAGCAAGGGAAATTTAAAGCCGTAGATGGCGTTGGCAGCATCGATGAAATTGCCCAAAGGCTTTTCAAAGCTGTCGAAGAAAGCAAGTCATAACTCAAGGAATGAATTCAAACTTTGTCGATTACGTAAAGATCTGCTGCAGATCTGGAAAAGGCGGTGCCGGTTCGGCCCACCTTCATCGCGACAGGCTAAATGCCAAAGGTGGTCCCGATGGCGGAGATGGCGGTCGCGGTGGTCACGTGATCATTCGCGGCAACAGCCAGCTCTGGACATTGCTGCACCTGAAGTACAGAAAGCACGTGATTGCCAATGATGGCGAAGGCGGAGGAAGAAGCCGAAGCACTGGTGCGGAAGGCAAAGACGAAATCATTGAAGTACCGTTGGGCACGCTGGCCAAAGATGCTGAAACGGGTGAAGTGGATGTGGAAATCACTGAGGACGGCCAGGAACACATTTTAGTGAAAGGCGGACGAGGTGGCCTCGGAAACGACCACTTTAAATCTTCGACTTTTCAAACACCCCGATTTGCCCAGCCCGGAGAAGACGGGTCGGAAAGCTGGAAAGTGCTCGAGTTAAAAGTGCTGGCCGATGTGGGACTTGTTGGCTTTCCCAATGCCGGAAAATCTACGCTCCTTTCGGTAATCAGCGCAGCCAAGCCGGAAATCGCCAACTACCCTTTCACTACTCTCACTCCCAACCTGGGGATGGTAAACTACCGCGACAACAGGTCGTTTGTAGTGGCCGATATTCCAGGAATAATTGAAGGCGCTCACGAAGGAAAAGGTCTCGGCCACCGCTTTTTGAGACACATCGAAAGAAACGCCACACTGCTGTTTTTGGTACCAGCTGACAGCGACAACATCGCCAAAGAGTACCAGATTTTGCTCAATGAGCTAGAGAAGTTCAACCCCGAACTGCTCGATAAAAAGCGCCTGCTTGCCATTTCCAAAAGCGACATGCTCGATGAGGAATTGATCGGAGAAATGAAAGCCGAGCTTCCCGAAGGAGTAGAAACGATCTTTATTTCTTCCGTTTCGGGTAAAGGCATCACAGAATTAAAAGACAAAATCTGGAGCTCTTTTGAACTAAATGCAGAAGGGAAAGTGAGAGGTTAGAGTTTCACTGCTCCTGCATTTCTACAAGCTCATCATCTTCCCACATTCCGGAGGCCACTACTTTGCCATCGGCATTGTAGAAAGTGCCCTTGCCGTTTCTTTTGTCATTCTTCCACAGGCCGACAAACGATTCGCCATTGCTCCAGAAGTAGCTTCCCTTGCCGTGTCTCTTATCGCTTTTGAACTCGCCCTCGTAGCGCTCGCCATCCGGCCAGTGAAACGTGCCTTCACCGTGGCGTTCGTTGTTTTTCCACTCGCCCCGGTAACGACTGCCAGTAGACCAAAGGCCAACCCCTTCACCGTTGGCTTTGCCACTTTCCACCCCTCCGATGTAATGGACATCGTTTCCTTTTGAGCTTGTGAAAGTGAGGTATTCCCTTTCCGGCCTGGTTTTCACTTGCTGTTCCAAATCTGCCTGTCGCATTTGCGCCTTTTCGAGAGCAAAACTAAGCGAGTCGATTTTTTGACCCTGTGCTTCAGATTGCGCTGTTAGACTATCTTCTACAGCAGTGAGCTGATCAGTTTTGGCCTGCAGCTGATTGGCCAGTTCGGCTTCTGTAGCATCAACACTTTCGTTCTTTCTCATGAGCTCCCGGGCGATTTCTATCCGAATCGCCAAAGCGGTCTTCTGCTGTTCATCGGCATCAGTCATTTCCGATTGATAAAATCTGATAGCCTCCTGATACTCGCCTCTGAGCAAAAGAGAATCCTGAGCCGAAAGCATTTTTGTGAAGTCCACGAACTCCTGGCGTTCCTCAACTTCCGCGGTTTTGCGAGCTACTTCATCCGACAATCTTTGACTTTTCACAAAGAAAAAGAGTGCCGCAGCGCAGAAAATGATGACAAGAATGATGAGTGTAAGTGTCTTTCTGTTCTTCATTATTCAATTATCTCCTCTTCGATTCAAGTTATTGCTTCTTACCAACAAAACTCTACGTTTATTCCATCAGGTGAACCGCTGGAAGCTTGTTTTTCACTTTGCGAAAATCGGGAGAAAAATACATGTGGAGCCTCACCGTCCACTTCTGATTGTAAATCCCTCCGTTGTAAAGCTCCTGCCCCATGGAGTACATCAATCCGGCAGCAAAAGTGAGCCGGGGATTTAGGATGTAACCAAAGGATGTGTGAAGTCGCAGGTCTTCTAGCGGACTGTCAACCACCGTTTTTCCACTTTGCATAATCAGCTCTGCTTCCGGAGCGATGTAAAAAGTTTCGGGTGCCAGCGCAGCTTTGTTGATCGGAATTTTCATGTTGAACATGTAGCGCCAGCGATTGCGAAAAGTGTAGTCACTGCCTTCCACAAAGTTTCTTGTCCAACGGTGCTCTAGTCGAATTCTGTGGTAAATCATGGCGCGGCTTACGGGCACAGCAAACTGGTACTCGTGCCAGATGCGCCACTCGAGATTGGCTCTCTGCTGATCCGATGATGATCGATTAGTGTTGAAATTCACGCGGAGTACACCACCAAGGCTCGCATTAAAACTCTTTGAAAACAAATAGCTAATTGCATGTCTGTTGTAGACCTGCGCCATCTGCCCCACAAAAGGCACGTCATCCGTTTGCTGTCTGCGCAAGTGCGTTTGAGCGATCCAAAAAAGATTGTCCGTCAGTCGGATGTTGCCATAGTTGTTGATCCAAAGTCGCGTTTTTGACGGCTCAAATTGCGACTCGTCCGGCAATTCCCCATCCTGGGCCTTTAGCGGACTCCAAACCAATCCAAAGCCCGCAACAAAAACTATTGCCAGGAGCAATTTCCCGAATAATCTAAATTTACTCAGTTGCATAGCTTACTTAATTGAAATATTGAGTAGCTGCATCACTACGTTTGGATCAGTTTCGTTTTTGAGCTTGCGCTCTACCCGTGAGGTATTACTCTCGCTCAGCTTCAGCATCCTCTTGTGAGTCACATCAATTCGCTTCTTCCAGTTTTCTGCATTCTGGCAATTGAGGTTGTTTTTGACTTCATTGAAGAAATAAGGTTTTAGCACGTTCTCATAAGCTTCGGTGATTCGCCTTTTCACTTGCTCTGTCATGGTGGTACTCGTGAAGGGATTCCACACCTCATCTGTGTAAGCTTGTTCTATCTCCCTATCTCTTTCAGGATACCTCAAAAGCGTTAATGCGAGCTTCTCCATCTGATCGATGCACGCGATTAGCTCGGTTGCCTGTGCTGGCCTGGACGAAACGTTTTCGATGGAGGAATACTTGCTGAGCTCTTTGTTTGCTGAGCGTTTCAAGCTACCTATCAACTCGCCCAGATCGCCAGAGGCCTCGCCCTGAAGAGAATCGATGAACTGCTCGAATTCAGAAATTCTCAACATCAGCTCGTCCTCCAACTTCACCAGTTCTTTCTCGCGCTGTTGTTCCTGTATTTTTTTCTGGAGTGTATCCGCAATTAGAGTCACACTTTGGTGAACGTAGCGCGAAAACTGATCGGCCGCTTCGAGGCCTTCAATCTGCCAGTCGAGATCTGACAGCTCAGCTCCTTCGAAGACTCTACTTCGCAGACTGTCCTGAAAGTCGTACTCAACTTTCAGCTCTGGAGAAGGAGCTCCAGCCATGAGCACACGAAGCAAGTATTCTCGTGGCAAAAATTCCAGCGTACTGTCTTTCCTGTACTCGTCAATCCTCGAGAGTGGTGTGAGCCATTCTGATTGAATTTTTGAAAGTGTGGAAAGATAAAACCGCACCTCTTCGTCAGAGTGCTTCAAAATGTTGAGCTGGGTATTTTCGCTGAGCGCATCAATTTCACTCTGCATTTTTTCCAGTCGGCTTTCGAGAGAGTCGAGCTCTACCAGCTCTGCTTTGGTAAGAGGATAGTGCTTCACCTTCACCTTGAAAACAGGCATGAAACGCGCATCGCTAAGGCTGGTAAACAAGCTGTCAACCCGCTGATACAAGCGGTTATTTTCAGCCATCAGTTTAGACATGCCACCTTCAAACTTCACGAAGGTCTTATTGGTCAGAATGTGTTGCAGTTTGAGAATTTCAAAAAACTGCGGACCGAGATGGATGGTTTTGGGATTTTCCAGTTTTTCCGGGTAGACCGAAATTGTTTTAGAACTCCCTGTTTGCAAAACTTCTATTTTGCTGAGTCGCCCATCCACAAAAGTCCAGTATTCCATCGTTCCGGGAATATTTTCGAAGTTGAGCGCCCATTCATCATCCGCATACCCGTCCGTTCCGAACATTCCCAATAGCGTGAGATCATCACCAGAAAGTCGGAAGCTTCCCGCTGGGATGCCTTTTTCAAAACTCATTTGGCTTTTGAAAACCTGTTCGACCGTTGCCGAGTTTTCAACCTGAAAAATCGAGTGACTCCACTCACCATCAGGAACACCTTCAGCGAGTTCGCCAGTTGCGATGTGCTGCGTTCCGCTAACTTTCAGTTGAAACAGGTAATCGATGAGTTCAGCACCGCCAGCAGCAGCGTATTGCCCAAATTCGATTCTCCAATTGTTTACCGGAAGATTGTCCTCAAATTTTCCATTGAATGAATAGTAACCCAACTGCGAGGCCGATAACTGATCGAGGTTGGATCCGCGCATAGCGAAAGGGCCGCTCAGCACCGTGTCGTTGTTCACCAACTTGTAGCGAAAATCAGCATCTCCAAGCAGGTTTCCGACCTGAATCCGACCGGAAAAACTCGAGTCTTGCTGGGCACAAACTGAAGTTGGAATACAAAAGAATGTCAGGAGTGGAACCACAAAGAACCACACTAACCTTTGATAGTCAATCATTTTCAAATTTTACTTGCACAGTTTCAAAGCCAGCTACAGCCATTACAGATCAATTTCAATAGCAGCTTTTTACTAAAAACAGGCCTCTAAAGATTCGAGAATCTTGCCAGATTTAAATTACTGAGATTAATTATTTGTGAAAAGAAGATCAGACTTAAAATTTTTCGAAGGCACCGAGCCCAAAAAGTGCAAAGTCGTACTTTACCGGATCCTCGGGGTCCAGTTTGCGAAGAGCTTCATCGAGCTCAGCAACTGCTTTCCAGTCGTTTTGCTTTCGTTTTAGAAGTTTAAGTTTTCTACTCACCCTTCCGGTGTGTACATCCAGCGGAATAGAAAGTCCACTCATCGATGGGCTTTGCCAGATTCCAAAATCGACACCTCGACTGTCTTTGCGAACCATCCAACGCAAAAACATGTTTAGTCGTTTTGCTGAGGAGCCCCGAGCCGGATCAGAAACGTGCTTTTCAGTTCGCTTTTCGTGACTCACCTGAAAAAACAACTCGCGAAATCGAAGGATCGCTTCTCTGCCAGAAAGTTGAGAAACGCCATCAAAACCGTAAAAGGCGGACTCAAGTCCTCCGTGTTGTCTGTAAATATTTTGAAGAGAAATCAGAAAGTGTCGGAGGTCAACTTCATTGAAAGTGCGGTGTACGAATCCAGAAAAGCGTTCGAGGTCGGGCAACTCGAACTGACTGATAAATTGATGCGGCTGCTCCTCCATCCGCTCCATGAGAAAATTAGCATTCCTGATGATCGTCTTGCGCTGACCCCAGGCGATAGTTGCTGCCAAAAAAGCGCTGATTTCAATGTCTTCCTTTTTCGAAAAACGATGCGGTATGGAAATCGGATCGTAGCCAATAAGTCGGGGCGTGTTGTACTCATCGACTTTCTTCTCCAGGAATTCGCGCAGCTCAGCTCTTTTCATTTTGCAAAGAAAACGATTCGCACACAAAGCAGAATTTTGATCATAAAAAAAGCCGGATAGATACTGAATCAAGTTCAGCATGACATCCGGCTTTAAATTGCATTTGTGACTGTGATTCTACAGGAGAATTAGCAAAATTAGGATTACTACAAGTGCACCTCCTGAAATGTAGATTCCCGTATCGTTTTGTTGCAATTTCATTTCTCTTTCAATGATGCGCACTTCCTTCTTGAGTTTTCTTCGCTCATTCCACGACAATTCATCGAGATCCATACTCTTGATTTCGTTCAATCTCTCTGTGAGCATTTCAACTCGTGCCTGAGACTCTTCCTTAGTCATTTCCTTCACTTCATTTCTACTCACACGATCGATTGGTTCTGTTTCACCTCCACTTGCAAGTGCTGCTGGTGCTGAGGTTAGTAGTAAAAAAGAGGCGATTAGTGATATAACAAATGTCTTCTTCATAACAATTCAGTTTTTTCCCTTTCAGTGGTAAAACTGTTCCAATTGATAGAAGCAACTCTGAAACTCCTGTCGCTTCGCGGCTTTTCTCACTGCCGACAATTTTCAACAACTTTGAAGGATGTGGATCATTTGCCCCAAAATGTGTGAACTCTCGCTCGTCAAACACCTGTTTTGAGGATTAATATATTTTGGATGCATCCTTTTAAAATTCATCTATCTTTGTCGATTGATGAAATTCTTATACCCGGAAATACTCTACGCCCTCTCGGCAGTTGCCATTCCAATCATCGTCCATCTTTTCAATTTTCGCAGGTTCAAAAAAGTGAAGTTTAGCAACATCAGTTTTTTGAAAGAGGTGAAGATTGAAACGCGGTCAAAGTCGCGCCTCAAGCACATCTTAATTCTCATCAGCAGAATTTTGGCGATTACATTTATCGTTTTTGCTTTTGCTCAGCCTTACATCCAGGAGACGGAAAATCAGCGAGTGGCCGCCAATCAGGCTGTTTCGATTTATATCGACAACTCCTTTAGCATGGAAGCTGAAAACGAAGAAGGCCCATTGCTGCAGGTGGCAAAAAATAAAGCTCTGGAAATTGTAGAGTCTTATTCCGCTACCGATCAGTTTCAGCTGTTGACCAACGAGTTCGAAGGCCGTCACCAAAGATTTTACAATCAGGATGAGATGATCGAACTGATTGAGGAAATTGGAATTTCGCCACGAACCCGAAAAACTTCAGAGGCAATTTCGAGGCAAAAAGAAATGCTACAGACGGCTCCGGACTCAGAGCTCTCGAGCTATATTATTTCCGACTTGCAGGAATCTACTACTGATTTGACCAGCCTGGAAAATGACACCACACTGGATGTGGTTTTTGTTCCTACGCAAGCTGAGCGAGTAGCAAATATTTACATCGATTCACTTTGGTTTTCGAGTCCAATTCAGCAGGTTAACCAATCTGAAAAGCTCAACATCCGCATCAAAAACACATTGAGCCAGTCGGTGGACAATGTCCCGCTAACGCTAACGATCAACGGAACGCAGAAGGCACTTGGGAGTTTTAATGCCACACCCGGTGATGTAACCGACACTTCTCTCGTGTTTTCCAACAATGAGCCCGGCCTGAAATCTGGAGTGGTCACCCTCCAGGACCATCCAATAGTTTTTGACGACAAGTTCTACTTTAGTTACAAGATCAAAGAGAAGATCAACGTGCTCGAGTTGCGACCAGCAGATCTCCGATCTAACAACATCTCAGCTGTTTTTAGCGGTGACGACCACTTTGAGTTCACGCAAACTTCTACAGAAAACATAGATTACAGTGAATTTGCCGCAAGCGATTTGATCATCCTCAATCAGATTTCCAACTTGTCTTCAGGAATGAGTGCCGAACTTGAAAAGTTCACCAAAAATGGAGGCTCGACACTTTTCATCCCCGCCAGTGAGGCAGACATTGATTCTTACAATGGTTTTTTACGAGCGATGGGCAGCAACCCTATTCAAGAGGCGAAGTCAATTGAAACTAAGGTGAGCGACATCAATCTTGACAATTACATTTTTAAGGATGTTTTTGATCAGATCCCGCAAAACATTGACCTGCCTTCGGTAAAGAAGTATTACCCTTACCAACGCCTTAGCAGAACTGGTGAAGAACCACTGCTAACCATTCAAACAGGAGATTCTTTTCTGAGCTACTACAAAGTTGGAGACGGAAAACTCTACACCAGTGCCGTTAGCTTGCTCAACAGCGAAAGTAACTTCACTCAGCACGCAGTGTTCGTGACTACGCTTTTGCGAATTGCTGAATTTAGCCAGCCTACTCCGCCAATTTACTACACCATTGGGCAAAACGAAGCACTCACACTTCAAAACATTCGCCCATCGGGAGATCAGGTTTTTAAGGTTCGGGAAAAGGAACAACAGTTTGAGTTTATACCTGAACACAGGCAGTCAGGGCCGAGTACAGAGATTTACGTTAGAAATCAAGTAACGTCTGCCGGCAACTACGAACTCTTGCTTGCTGAAGAACCGGTTTCAACTCTATCGTTCAACTACTCGCGAGACGAGTCGAACCTTCGTGTGATTGAAGTTGGCAATCTTGAAAGTGAGCTTCAAAAGTTTGGTCTCTCGAACTTTAGAGTGATCGACAGTAAGATTGAAACGCTTGCTAACAATGTGAAAAAGCTATCTGCAGGAAATCAGTTTTGGAGATCCTGCATCATCATGGCGCTGATTTTTCTGGCGATAGAAATCATTTTGATAAAATTCTGGAGGCGATAAGTTTAATTTTTCCGGCAATATGAAAACACTCATCAAAGCAGCAACAATAGTCGAACCGGGTTCAAAATACCATTTGAAAAAACGCGACTTGCTCATCGACAAAGGTCGTATCGAAAAGATTGCAGCAAAAATTGATGAGTCGGATCACAAAATACTTTCTCACAGCAACTTGCATGTTTCTGCCGGCTGGATTGATATGAGAGCCAATTTTCAAGATCCAGGGTTTGAGTACAAGGAAGACCTTGAATCAGGAATGAAAGCTGCAGCAAACGGAGGTTTCACCGGTGTGGTCCTCACTCCCTTTACTGACCCTCCAGTGAGCCACAAGGCACAGGTAGAGTACATCATCAACCAAACCCAGAAAAATGTAGTGAGGATTTTTCCTACCGGTACGCTCTCTCAAGATGGCAAAGGCGAAAATCTTTCGGAGATGTACGACATGCACCGCTCAGGCGCGGTGGCATTTTCGGACGACAAGCGATCGGTAAATCGCACGGAGATGATGAGTCGCGGACTCGACTACGCGAGAAACTTCGATGGGCTGGTAATGAGCTTCCCTTTTGATGACGGAGTGAATCCAGGAGGAGTGATGCATGAAAGTGCAATGAGCGTTTCTCTCGGTATGCGTGGAATTCCATCACTGGCCGAAGAGCTTCGCCTAAAGCGAGACATTGAACTGCTGCGCTATCACGGTGGCAAAATGCACGTTTCTCTGATCTCCACTGAGAAGTCGGTTGACATCATTCGCCAGGCCAAAAAAGATGGTCTGGCTATTACCGCAGGTGTGTGCGCTCACCAGCTCTATTTCACAGACGAAGACTTAAAGTCCTTCGACACCCGACTAAAAGTTCTTCCGCCTTTCCGATCAAAATCAGACGTGAAGGCGCTAATAAAAGGAATTGCTGATGGAACCATTGACGTGATCTGTTCGGACCACACTCCGGAAGACGTTGAGGCGAAAAAGCGCGAGTTTGAACATGCCGCTTACGGCATCTCAAGTATCGAAACGACCTTTTGCACGGCTTTCACAAAACTCGAAAAGTCAATAGATCTGGAAAAGTGGATTCTGGCCCTCACCAAAAATCCACGATCTATTCTTGGACTTGCACCAGTGAGTATTCAGGAGGGAGAGTCGGTAGACCTTACCTTCTTCGACCCAAATGGCGAAACTTCACTTTCCGCATCAGACCTGGCTTCCAAATCGAAAAACTCACCGCTACTCGACACCATGCTCAAAGGCAAGGTGCTGGGAATAGCGAGAGGTAAGTTTTTAAACTGGAAATAATTTCTTAGGCTTCCCCCTGAGGTCCGCCAAAGTTCATCGGCACTACCTGATCGTTCGATCCGATCTCCTGAATTTTTCCGTGTTGCTTCTCGTAGTTTTCTACGTTTTCACCCAGTGCTTTCATCAATCTTTTCGCGTGTTGTGGGGTCAAGACAATTCTCGACTTCACTTTCGCCTTTGGAATTCCCGGCATCACTCTCACAAAATCCACAACGAATTCGCTGGTCGAGTGTGTGATAATTGCCAGGTTGGAGTAAGTTCCTTCCGCAGCTTCTTCGGTGAGTTCAATATTGATTTTGTTCTTTTTATTCTTTTGTTCTTCTGCCATGCTTGATAATTATTTGCTCAATCCTACAAAATATTCGTCAATTCGTTCAGGTGACGAATCTCAAAGGTAATATTCTCCGAATGCCTTACCTCATCGGGATTGTAAAATACCTGGTCCCAACCGGCATTTCTCGCTCCACCCACATCAGCAATCAGGTCGTCACCCACCATCACACTTCTCTTTGACGAAGTTTTGGCTCGATCAAGTGCACTGTTGAAAACCCTGGGGTGAGGCTTCTTCTCCCCGACTTCCTCTGAAATAATGATTTCTGAAAAATAGGGAGTCAGTCCACAGTTCTCCATTTTTATGTGCTGTACTTCTTTGAATCCATTCGTGATGATGTGAAGTACGTACTTTTCAGCCAGGTAATCCAACGTTTCGATTGTTCCTGGTTTCAGGCCCTTTTGCCTTGGGCTCTCGGCTATGTATCCATCGCCAAACTCTATCGCCAGCTTTCGATCATCGAGGCCATATTTTTTGAACGTGTCGAGAAAACGAGTGACACGAAGAGTTTCCTTGTCCATTTCGCCCATGCGGTATTTGGCCCAGCAAGCTTCATTTATCTGCTTGTAAGTGCTGAGGAAATCTTCGAAGTTCTCCACACCGCGACCTCTCAACTCAAACACATCAAACAATCCTCTGAGAGCCACTTCTGAGTTGGCTTCAAAGTCCCAAAGCGTTCTATCGAGGTCAAAGAAAAGATGATCGTACTTTTTCATGTTTAAAGCATGTTTTTGATGTAGGTCGAAATCGCAGTAAGCAAAAGTGCCCAGCTAACAAATGAAACAATCATAATAATGAGTGTGTGCTTTTTGGACCTAAAGTATTTTGCGGCCAGCAGAGAGGCCAACGGAATTGAGATAAGCCCGGCTATGAGAGCCAATCCGCGCAAGCCAAAACTCCGCTTTACCTTAATGAGTCTTCTCTTTCCAGCTGAAGACTTCCGTTTTCCAAAGTTGTATTTTCTTTTACTCTCCACCCAGCTAAAAAACCACTCGCCACCGTAGTAAAACATGGCTACGCCAAATGCAGCGCCAACAGCGGTTATGGCAAAAGTTTCAACAAAGGAGTAGCCCAACCCGATCATTGCTGATGGTGTAAACAGAAACTTGACTATTGTCACCAACAGCCAGCCGATGATCTCGAGAACTTGCAAAGAGTAATTTTATTTTTCGCCAAATGCCAGGTCTCCGGCATCTCCCAGTCCTGGTACGATGTAGGCTTGTGCTGTCAACTCATCATCTATGGCCCCAGCCCAAATTGTCACGTTTTCAGGAAGTTTGCTTTTTACGTAGTTGATCCCCTGAACACTGGCAATTGCCGTGGCAATATGAATGTGTTTTGGATTGCCTTTTTGCAGAATATTTTTGTAGACCAGCACCATGCTCGAGCCTGTGGCCAACATTGGATCGGCAATTATCAGAGTTTTGTCATCGATATTTGGCCCAGACATATATTCTATTTCTATCTCAAAATCACCGCCTTTGTGATAGCGTCTGTAGGCTGAGATAAAGCAATTGTCGGCCTTATCGAAATAGTTCAAAAAGCCCTGGTGCATTGGCAAACCCGCTCGGAGAATAGTAGCCAAAACCGGGTGATCTTTTGGTACACTGGCTTCAGCTCCTCCAAGTGGAGACGTAATTTCTCGTTTTTCATAATCGAGCGTCTTGCTAATCTCGTAAGCCATCACTTCGCCTATACGCTCCATATTTCTGCGAAATCGCATGCGATCACCCTGAACCGTCTCATCGCGAATTTCAGAAATGAATTGATTGAGAATTGAGTTGCCCTTGCTTAAGTTGTGTACCATGCTCGCTGTATTCTATTCACCAATTTTGCTCTCTACCAAAAGTAAACATTGAAACCGGAAAGGACGATAAATTGACTACAATTATTCTTCTTCAGACTCGTGCTCCCGCGCAATCATGATCATCCTTTGGTAAAGATCTTTCCAACCTTTCCACTGCCATTTATCGCTCAGTGATTCATTATGCCAGAGACTAATGAAAGTGCCATTCACTTGACGCACTTCCGTAACTAATTTGCAGAGTTCCTGATAAGCTTCATCCGGTGTTAGTTCCATGTAGAAGTTTAGCGTGGCATCCATTGCCGCAAAGGGATAGAGAATGAGCTTGGTTGTGAAGTCCTGGTCGAGATCGTAAAAAGGAAATGGTGTGCATGTCCCGGCCCGGAAGCCAACACTCTGTGCAAAGCCCATGGTGTAGTCTTCTCTAATATCCAGATTGATGAGCCTGCGGTAGGTTTTGGGCAATTGAAGCATGAGAAAGTGTTGGCGTGAAACTGTTATTTCCCTCTTCACAATTTGTGAAAGTCTGCTCACCTCTTTTGGCAACTTATCCGGCTCGTAATTACTCATGAATCCCGGGTGGATGCCGACCCTGGAATGGTCTGCAATGGACTTGATCAGCGACTGGAAAGGCCGGCTGTTTACCGACACATTTTTATCGTTGTGACCGTAGTCGGCAAGTAGAAAAAAGTAAATGCATTCTACATCGAACTCATCGTGAAGAAACTGAAGCTCTTCGTACGTATCGAACGGATCGTGGTCTTTGCCTAACAAGGCTCGAAGCCTGGAAGTCAAGTTCTCAAGGTCCAGCTGAGAGATGTCTTTGGCGAATCCGCCCAGCGTTCTTACAAGTCCCTTGTGCTTGTAGGCAAAGGCACTGTCAATGTCGATGGTAGAGATAAATCTGTATTCGCGCTCCTGAAACTTTGCCGATGCGTAAATTGAACAGATAAGCCCTCTCAACTTGTAAGCCCACAAATCGATCACCGGCCGTTGTAAAAAATCGTATTCGCTGGCTATGGAATCTTCGGCTTTAAACCGGCCGTACTTATCACTGGAGTGAGGAAGGTATTCTTCGTATCTCGAAATCAAATAAAATGAAGCCGAAAACAAGTCAAACGGCACTGGAAGCTCAGAAGAGGTTGGAAACAAAGCAGGCAAATCACCCCATTTGCAATAATCAACCTTGCGTTCTTTTACTCCTCTCTCTTCGAGTAAGCCTACTGGGAGCACTTGAATTCCGGGCAAGTCCTCAATGTTAGAATAATTGAATTTCACACCATCGTATTCCTCGTACTTTTCGAGCTCATCGGTGAGTTCGAAGGGCTTCTGAAGGATGAGCTCAAAAATAACCTTACAGGTGTAGCTGAGCCTGTTGCCGATTTTCTCGGAGTAGATAAGAATCATACGCTAACTTAAATGGTCGATCATTTCTCTACAAATAAATTCCGCAGCGTGCCCGTCTCCAAAAATCTCTGGAAAATCTCTCTCCGACTCTTTAAGAAACTCAAGTGATCGTTCGACAATTACTCTTTTATCGGCATCGGCAATTACTGCAGCGCCTTGTTCTACCAGCTCAACCCACTCAGTTTGTGGCCTGAGAATCACGCAGCCTTTTTTAAAGAAATAAGCCTCTTTCTGCACTCCTCCAGAGTCTGTGATAATCAATCTGGCTTTTTTCTCCAGCATCACCATATCGAGAAATGAAACAGGAGGAATCATTTTCACATAATCTCCAGACTCTATTTTCGAAAGCAACTCTTTAGATAAATTTTGAGGGAGCATTTTTCGGGTCCTCGGGTGAAGGGGCAAGACGATCTTCAAATCGCTTTTCTCCGATACTTCAATGAAAGCTTCAAAAATACTTGTAAGTCTGGCGGGATCATCGGTATTGTGGTCTCGGTGAACTGTAGCCAGTATAAAGCCCTCAACTCCGTCACCCAGATCTTTCAGCACTTCTGAACGATCGTCTGCCAATTTAGAAAAGAAAAGACTGTTGTCATACATCACATCTCCGCTGTGGTAAATCCTGGGATTATCGATGTTGTATGGCTCTTTTGCGTCTTCCTGAAAACCTTCGTTCAACAGATTATTCAGTCCTTGTCTGGTGGGTGAAAAAAGAAGTGTACTCACGTGATCGCACATTATTCGATTGATTTCTTCGGGCATCGATTTATTAAACGAGCGAAGACCAGCTTCTACATGCACCACAGGAATGTGAAGTTTGGAAGCCGCGATAGCTCCAGCCAGAGTGGAGTTTGTGTCTCCGTAAAGTAAAACTGCCGAAGGACTGTGTTCGAGCAATTCCTTCTCAATTCCAGCAATCATTTTGGCTGTCTGCTCCCCGTGCTTGCCAGAGCCAACGCTAAGTTGAATGTCGGCCGGTGGGATTTGGAGCTCTTCAAAAAACACCTGTGACATGTTTTGATCGTAGTGTTGTCCGGTGTGCAAAATCACTTCCTCAAGCTCGTTGGAAAAGTGACTTTTTATTGCCCTGCTGATGGCCGCAGCTTTAATGATTTGAGGCCTCGCCCCAATTACAGTGAGAATTTTCTTCATGCTTTAGATTCAAATCAGCCCTTCATCGGCAAAACTGAAAAAGCCGGAGCCGGTGACTATTAGATGGTCTAACACCGGCAAATCTAAAAATTCGCCAGCGCTTTTCAATTTCCGCGTCAGTGCTTTATCCGCATCACTCGGTTTGATGTTTCCGGACGGGTGATTGTGAACCAAAATTAATGAAGATGCTTTGGTGTCGAGAGCAGCTGAATAAATCAGTTTTGGATCTGCTACTGTTCCGCTTATCCCGCCTCTGCTGATCATCCTTTTTGCTATTATCTTGTTGGCCCTGTTGAGCAGCAAAACCCAAAACTCTTCGTGTGGGAGATCTTCCAGAAGCCCGTGAAATATTTCGTAGACATCTTTACTACTTTCGATTTTCTGTCGTCTTTGAGCTATTGCCGATCTGCGTCTGCGCCCAAGCTCCAGAGCCGCAATGATAGAAATGGCTTTGGCTTCTCCAACTCCTTTGAAATGGCAAAGATCGTTCACCGTGAGCTTCCCGAGTTCATCCAGATTGTTCTTGGTGGATTTCAGGATTCTCCGCGAAAGCTCAACTGCACTTTCACTGGAATTTCCCGAGCCGATTAGGATGGCAATTAGCTCTGCGTCACTCAGTGCGGGCTTGCCTTTGAGCATGAGTTTTTCTCTGGGACGATCTTCTTCTGCCCAGGTAGAAATGGCATTGGTTGTGGTTTTAGTATAAGGCTTCATGAGCCACAATATACCATAAAAAAAGCCTTCCCCTGAGAGGAAGGCTTTTGAAATATCTTTTTAAAGATCGGGTTTACAGCTCGTTAACGTGCTTTGCGATCTTCGACTTTAGGTTAGCAGCTTTATTGCGGTGAATGACGTTTTTCTTAGCCAATTTGTCTAGCATAGAAAAAACTTCTGGCATTTGCTCTTCAGCCTGCTTCTTATCAGTCAACTCACGCAATTTACGTGCAGCATTTCTGGCTGTTTTGTAATAGTATTTATTTCTCTCTCTGCGTTTCTCAGATGAGCGAATTCTCTTAAGAGCTGATTTGTGATTGGCCATTTCTTACCTTTTTATTTCCAAAATTGAGGCTGCAAATATAATAATTTCCGAAGATCTTCAAAGCGTGAGGGCAAATTTAGGTGGTTTAATGGAAACTTTTAAGAGTCAAGTCAGTAAACAGTAGTGATAAACTCGCATACACCCTAAAAAACACATGCCTTACCTATTACGCAAATCATTATTTGTCTTTGCTCTGGCACTGATTTCGACTTCGGCTTTCAGCCAAAAGGTGAATCAGGACAGCTTGCTGGCAGTTGCGGATACAGCTGAGATAGATTCTGTTAAGGTATTCGCGTTGCTAGAAGCTGCAGAAGCACTTATCTTCAACAGCCCGGACAGCGCGTTGTATTTTGTGGACCGCGCTTTTGATATATCAGAAGAAGCCGAGTTTATCGAAGGATCTGCAAAATGCTACAATTACTATGGCATTCAAAGTGTGCTCGAGGGCGACAACCTTAAAGGCCTGGAAAACTTTCAGGCTGCTGAGTCCCTCTTTCAGAAAGCAGGAATACTTCTTGGAGCTGCTCAAACAACAAATAATATTGGCGTTATCTACAACAAGCTCGAGCGTCATCGCAAGGCGATCGAGCAGTACATCGCCTCTTATGAGATTTACGATAGCCTCGATAATTTCGATGGCAAAGGAACGGCACTTTACAACATCTCTTCCAATTACGCTGACGTGGCATCTTATGATACTGCGATGATGTACATCGACACTCTCGTCACCTTGCGTGCTATTCATCCTGAGATCTCTCCAGCCCACGATCTTCGTGCAGAAATTTTCTATCAGCAGGATAAGCTCGACAGCGCTGAGTTCTACTTCAAAAAGACACTCATCAATGGCATTCGCGAAAACGACCTGGCCCATGAAAACGACATTGTCCTATCGCTGGCCGATATTCAAATAAAGCTTGGTAAATACGGAGAAGCAGAGAAAAATCTGGAAAGAGGAATTGAGATAGCTGGCAAGAACCACTACTGGGAGATGGCTCAAAAATACTACGAGCTCAACGCAAAGCTACTGGCTGCCCAGGGTAATTACGATGCGGCTTACATCAGCCAGCAGCGATTTATCGAACTCAAAGACAGCCTCAACAAGGTGAATAATGCAGAACAGATAAACGAGCTGAATGCCAAATATCAAACTGCCAAGAAAGACAAGGAGCTCGCGGAAAACAAAAGGCTCATGGCTGAGCGCAAAGCTGCCGAAGAGATGCGCAACATCATCTTTGCAATCGTGATTGCCGCAATTCTGATTGTTGCCCTTTTGTCTATTTCTTTTTTACTCAAACAGAAGAAATCAAACAAACTGCTCAATCTTCAGAATGAAGAAATCAAAGAGCAGCGCCACAAGATCATCTCAAGCATCAACTACGCTAAAAAGATCCAGAATTCAATTCTCATTCCGGAGAAAGAGATTCGGAGAATACTCCCTTCGTCATTCGTGTTCTTCAAACCGAAAGACATTGTGAGCGGAGACTTTTACTGGTTTAGTAAGCAGGAAGAAAAAATAATCATGGCTGCAATAGATTGCACAGGACACGGAGTTCCAGGGGCTTTCATGTCGCTCATTGCAAACTCAAAACTCAACAAGGTGATTAATGAGTTGCAAATCACAGAGCCTTCAGAAATGCTCAATGTCCTGCACACAGAAATCGTGAGTTCTTTGCATCAGAATAACGATGAGGAAAACGCACAGGACGGGATGGACATGAGCATTTGCATCATTGACCCCAACAACAAGAAAATTGAATTTGCCGGTGCTCACAACTCCATGATGCTGGTGAATGGATCGGACATTACAGAAGTAAAAGCCGACTGTCTTTCGATTGGTGGCAGATTGTATGGAGATTCGAACTTTACGAGTAAGACGTTGGACTACAACCCTGGCGACAAGCTATTCCTTTACACCGATGGTTACATTGACCAGTTTGGCGGAGAAAATAACAAGAAGCTCAATAAGAAACGTTTCAAAAACTTGTTGCTGGAAATTTCTGAACTTTCTCCGGATGGAGCTAAAGATCGATTAGACGAATATCTCACAGAATGGAGGGGTGCAACACCTCAACTCGATGATATTTTGCTGATCGGGACCAGACTCGATTAGACTGGCTACTATAAACAGCAAGAATTTGTTTTTCAGAAACTGAAGCTGCAGTCAGAGGCAAAAGAACTTCCCACTGGAAAAGTAAAGACTGAGTCGTGTTTAGATCTCTTGGATTTTCACAGGAACAGAAAGTAATTCCCGATACTCTTCACCCTTCTCGAGCATTAGCTCATCTTCGGAATCCACCTCCCAGATTATCTCGACATCTGTACCGTTCTTTGAGGACTTTTCGAGAATTGAAAAAAGCTCTAGCAAATACCTACCTGAAGACGAATTGAAGTAATCGAGGTTGATTAAGAAGCTTACTTTATCTTTTGAACCTGAAGCGAGAAATTGCTCCATCCAACTGATGACGTCCTTGTAAAACTGGTACGAATTTTCTGGAAGTGATCGGCCTCTGACACAGAATACACCGGCTTGAGGATCCAGACGTACTTCAGGAGTATCTTCTGTTTGTTCGAGAATTAGTGGTTCCTGATCCATGCTTAAATTATTGTACCGTTATATGCATCGAGAAAAAGGACTGGTTCTTGTCAATCTCCTCAAATTGAAATCTGATTTTCTCGGAACTGGCTTTAGCGATTTCCATCAAACCAAGACCTGAGTTAGTTTTATCGGTCAAATTTAAACTTTCCTTTATTCTTTTCATGTGAGCTTGCTTGAGCTCTTCCTGATTCATCTCTCTGAGTTGAAGAAGTTTTTCTTTCAGCTCCTTTTGCTTGCTGTTATCCAGCTTATTTCCAGCCTGAAGAAACACACCCTTTTCATTTTTACCAATCATGAAAATACCTTCTCTGGACCCATCCTGCTCCAGTGCATGTTTAGAAACATTTTGCAGAACTTCAACGAGAATATGAATGAGTCGTTTTAAAACACGGACACTACCCGCATCAGAAGCAAAAGTACTTTCTATGATATTGATTATCGGCAAAACCGACTTTTGAGAGAAATCGCCCTTGTATTCCAAAATTACATCGCTACGCTCCATCATTCTGTACTTCTCTCGAAGCGTGTTGATATGATTGTAGTTATCTGGCTGATCGTCAGCAGCGTTTAGAAGTAAAATCTGTTGATGAAAATAGTAGAGGTCACCTCCACAAGGTTCTATTTCATAAAGGATTTTTTGGCCTGACTTTCTGGCTAATTCGATCAAACCTAATCCCGCGCCTCCTTTCTCACTTAGAGAGTTTTGCTCCAGACGCTCTTTGTACAGTGCTTTAAGCTGGTCCTTGTCTTTGTTGTTTATGGATTCCACCGTTTGCTTAAGATCCTCCACCTGGTCCTCTTTCACCAGATTAACTGAATTGATCAAATAGGCTGTTCCGAGATTTTTAAGGCTAAAGACACCATCGTCTTTCTTTTGCAATGACTCTTTAGTGGCATGCTCACCATGCCTTACAATGTTTTGAAAACACTCAACTAAAAGAAAGGATACCTTTCTGTTGATTTTTGGAAGCTGTTGATTGATCGCAATGGTATTCTCACTAATATCCAAAATACGGTTTGTGATATCATCGGAGAATGGACCTCTGTAAGTAAAAGACAGACCATAATCCTGAGAGTTTTTAAAGAACTCATGGGCAGTAGCGGAGTCAACAGACATTTTAGTGGTTCGGTTTGAAAATTAAAACTAAGAAGATTGACCACAACAGAGCGCGTTTCTTCATTAAAGAATTAACAGCCGAAGGTCGAATACTTTCAGACAGTGCGAATTTCTGAGTATGATCAAAGGGTTATCCAGCATTCTATACGGCAAATTTCGGTGAAAAGTTTGCGATTTTTTTGCTCTGGAGAACGAGGTGAGATTCAAATATTTGGGCATAAAAAAAGGCGCTTAAAAAGCGCCTCTAAATGTAGCCCGTAGGGGATTCGAACCCCTGCTACCAGGATGAAAACCTGGCGTCCTAACCCCTAGACGAACGGGCCATTGTTCAAAATTGGAGTGCAAATATAGCAAGCAATTTCATTCCGCAAAACATTCCTGAAAAAATTATTCATTTTCTTCTTCGAACTCGAATTTGAAACCAAGTCGCTTTCCTGTAGCCACCGTCAGTTGCTGGCTTCGCTCCTGAATCTGGCCAACGGAAATTTGCTGAATATTTCTGCAAGGAGGGGTAAACAAGTCGAATTCTAGAGTGAACTGAACTACCTCATCAACAATTCTTTTGATGTGATCTTTATCCAAGATTGATTCAAAAAAGTCTTTGTGCAAAAAGCTCATTTTACCTTTGCCCTGCACAAAAAAGTGATTGTCCATATTGATGAAAATTCGAGCTATGAGATACCCAAGATCCTGGGAGCGCTGATACTTGATGCTGTCTGCCAAAAAGTTGTAAACGGTAATGGTCCCGACAAAGCCTCTCAGTTCGTTTTCGCGGAGATAGCTGCTTCTCCATAAATGATGCGAGCCATCAAACTTGAAAATATTTGTGTGCATGTTAAAGTAGAGAATATCTCCAGCAATCTTTACTTCCGCCTCAAAGTCTCCCTTGTCTTTAACGTAAAACTCCAACCTGGGGTCTGACTCAAACTTGACCTGAAGCTCTTGAATTAGCTCTGCAAGCACCTCCTTAAACTCTGCAAAATAGGCTTTAGTAATATCGAAAACATCCTGCTTTAAGGCAGACTTTTCGCCTACGATCTGCACTATTTCATTTCGAACCTTTTCCATACTAATATGCTTTTGCGAAGATTACTCTGCGCTTTGAGGGCTCGCCTGTCAAAATGCATTTGCCTTCTTCGGTGTCGTTATCCAAAGGTATACATCTGATAGTAGCACTTGTTTCCTTCTTGATGCGCTCCTCCGTTTCTGCAGTCCCGTCCCAGTGAGCTTTGACAAAGCCACCATGTTTCTTTAATATTTCTTTGAACTCCCTGTAGGAATTAGCCTCTCTTGTTTGACTTTCTCTAAAGTCTAGCGCTTTCTGAAATAAGCTGGATTGAATAGTATCCATTAGCTGAGCGCTGTGCTCTACTATTGCATCAAAAGAAACTGATTCCTTTTCGCCTGTATCTCTTCGTGCTACTTCCGCTGTTCCATTCTCCAGGTCACGAGGTCCAATTGCTATTCTCACAGGCACACCCTTCATTTCATACTCGGCAAATTTCCAGCCCGGCTTTTTTGTGTCGTCATTATCGAACTTTACCGAAATCCCTCGCTCTGAAAGTGATGAAACGAGCTCAGCTGCCTTTTCAGCAACGGCAGCTCGCTGCTCATCAGTTTTATAAATAGGAACAACTACCACCTGAATTGGAGCTAATTTCGGAGGAAGTACCAATCCCTGATCATCAGAATGAGTCATGATCAAACCACCAATTAATCTTGTGGAAACACCCCATGAAGAAGCCCACACAAGTTCCTGAGTACCTTCTTTACTTGCGTATTTTACGTCAAATGCTTTGGCAAAATTCTGCCCAAGGAAGTGAGATGTACCCGCCTGTAGTGCTTTTCCATCTTGCATCAAGGCCTCAATGCAATAGGTTTCTTCAGCACCAGCAAATCGCTCACTTTCTGTTTTAATACCCTTAATGACTGGCATCGCCATGTAGTCCTCTGCGAACTTTGCGTAAAGGTCGAGGATCAGCTCGGTTTCCTCAATCGCCTCTGCTTTGGTAGCGTGTGCTGTGTGACCTTCTTGCCAGAGAAATTCAGCTGTCCTAAGAAAAAGTCGCGTTCGCATTTCCCATCTCACCACATTAGCCCATTGATTAATCTTCAAAGGCAGGTCACGATGAGATTGCACCCAGGATTTGAAAGTGTTCCAGATGATTGTTTCTGAAGTAGGTCTAACTATGAGCTCCTCCTCCAACTTAGCATCCGGGTCGACTTCAACACCACCCTTATCGTCTGCTTTCAATCTGTAGTGCGTTACAACAGCACATTCTTTCGCAAACCCTTCAACGTGGGCAGCTTCTTTACTTAAGTACGATTTTGGGATGAACAAAGGGAAGTAAGCGTTCTGGTGACCAGTTGCTTTGAATTTAACATCCAACGTATCGCGCATCTTTTCCCACAAGGCATAGCCATGCGGTTTTATCACCATGCATCCTTTCACATCGGAGTGCTGAGCCAGGTCTGCTGTCAACACCAATTCGTTGTACCACCTCGAGTAATCCTTCTCTCTGCTTGTAAGCTTTGCCGCCATATGATTTTTGGTATAATAATTGTTTCTTCAGGGGTGCACAAAAATAGGAATTTTATTATCTTAGGCTTGTGTGAGCTAACGCTCAAAATCGCTTTAGCACCACCTAAAAGAAAGGAAAAAACCATGAGAAATTTCACTTACATATTTCTAATTAGCATTGTCGGAATTCTTTCCTCTTGCGGCTCCGCTCTTTACACTGCAGAGGGCTATGAAAATGACGACATTTATTATACGCCAGGTGAAGCCGATCGCCCTCGCTACAGCGAGTATGAGTCGGAAAATGAAGCTGAAGAAGCCATGGAAGACGATTACTACAGTGAAGAAAGGATCGCTGAAAACGAACAACTTCAGGCATCGGACCAAAGAGGTACTGGCAATACTTATAACAACTATTACAACTACTACCGATACCAGCAAAGCCCATTTGCCAGACACGGATTTTACGATCCGGTTTACTCTTCAGCATGGTTTAGTCCATACAACACCTTTGGACCTACCTATGGAGGATGGAATATCAGCTTTGGCTGGAACGTAGGATACAACTGGGGCTCGCCTTGTTACTCATGGTACCGCAGACCTTGCTTTATGTGGGGTGCCCATAATCCATACACTCCTTTTTGGAATCCTTACGATCCGTTTTATGCCGGAACTTATTACTCACCTTTCTATTCCGGCTACTACGGTTACGGATATGGTTTTAGTGGATATCACAATTACTATGACGGTGGCGCTACTGGATATCACTACGGTCACAGAACACCTATTGCGAGCAATGCGGATGTTAACTCAAACTACACTGGTGGAACCATCTACGCTGTCAGAAATGCAACAGAAACACCAATAAAAGACAGAGGTAACAAAGGAAATGTACCTTCAGCTTATGCAGAGAAAAGACCAGTGAATAATTCTGAAGATGGATTGGTAAAACCTTCCAGAGAAAATTCCTCAGATGATATTTCTCAGAATTACGAGTCTCGCACTCCAGCTGTTGGATCTGGCAATGTTAATCGCGGAAGCAACGACATGGCCACAAATAGCACAACGGAATATTATCAATGGAAACCAACTCGCGAGAGCGCTGTTGAGAGAAAACCTCGTCCTGCTAGCTCAAGCACAACCAGTCGACCTAGCAGTGCTAGCAGACCAGATGTAGAAACCAGACCAGATGTAGAAACCAGACCAGCTGGGACAACGAGACCTCAACGTGAGACTAATCGCCCGGACTACTATCGCAAACCAGATCGCACGACTGACAGTCGTACGGAAAGAAGCAGAACGAATACTTATCGTGAACGAACTGAATCTCGCAGCACTCCGAGCTACCGCGATAGAGGAAGCAGAAGCACCCCATCGAGAGGCAGCAGGCCATCTTACAATCGTCCGAGCAGGAGCAGTGGCAGCAGTCGCCCTTCTTACAACAGGTCTTCAAGGTCTTCCAGAGGAGGAAGCTATACCCCGAGCAGATCTAGCGGTGGTTCGAGAAGCACTGGTGGTTCGACAGGAGGATCTCGTTCTTCCGGCTCACGCAGTGGTGGCAGAAGGTAACATCTGATCACTCGAATATTCACCAGCTGAAAACATCAATCATGAAAAAGATCATAATTGCATTTGTAGTGCTCTGCATTTGTCAGCCACTCTTTGCCCAAAACGAAATCGATGCACTCAGATATTCCTGGACGGGAATCGGAGGAACAGCGCGATACGTTGGGATGGGTGGAGCCTTTGGTGCCCTAGGTGCAGATTTCTCAACGCTTAGCACTAACCCAGCTGGTGTTGCGATGTACAGACGTTCAGAAGTAACGTTCACTCCAGGCTTTGTCAATACCATCACATCGTCAACCTACGAGGGAAACAGAAATTCCGAGAATAATTTTGTACTTAATGTGAACAATCTCGGCCTTGTTGCGACATTTGAGCCAGAAGACGTGAACTGGATCAAAACCTCTTTTGCTGTAGGCTACAATCACCAGTCAAACTTCAATCAGCATTTTGCAATTTCAGGCCCTAACAGCACAAGCTCCATGGCAGATGCTTATGTCAATCAGGCCAATGGCACCAGTAGCGATGAACTGGTAGATAGATTTCCGTTTTTCTCAGGAGGTGCCTGGGAGACATATATTATTGACCCCGTAGAAGACGTTGATGGTGAGTACCAACCGGCCTTCAATAGTAGCGCTCCAAAAGAACAAATCCTGGACGTGGAGAGATCCGGGTCAATGGGAGAAGTTGTACTCAGCTTTGGAGGAAATTTCAGAGATAAACTCTACATGGGTATGACTGTCGGTATTCCAAGAGTTAGATTTGAAGAGGAAAGGACTTACCGAGAAATAATTGACGATCCTACCTCTCCATTACGATCTTTTCGACATACCAACGAATATGAAACAAGCGGTAGCGGAATTAACATCAAAGCCGGCCTTATTTATCGAGTTTCAAATTGGCTGAGGGTTGGAGCAGCGGCTCACACTCCTAGTTGGCTTACCCTGACTGATGTCTACTCAGATGAGTTTGCAGCACACTTTGAAGATGAGGCTGGAGATCCGGATGACTACAGGTCACCTTCCGGAAGCTTTGACTACAGACTAAGAACTCCTGCCCGATACATGGGTAGTGCGGCATTTATTTTGGGAAAAAGAGGGGTAATCAGTGCAGATTACGAGTATGTGGATTACAGTCAGGCTAAACTAAACCCCTATGACGAGCGAGTTGATGACTATGAGTTTGAAATAGAAAACGCTACCATCAAAGACGTTTACAGAGGTACTCACAATGTTAGAGTTGGTGTTGAATGGCGAGTTCTACCCCCACTAAAAATCAGAGGAGGTGTGATGTACCAGCAGTCGCCTTTCGAAAGTGATGTAAGTTCAACTAATCCTGATGTGATCGCTATCTCAGGCGGAATCGGTTACCGTGGAACTAAAATGCACATTAACCTCTCATATACGCGTCAAGAAGTCACATCTCGTTATGATCTGTATGATCCGGAGCTTGTAAATCCAGTGCAAAACAATCGAGGACAGAATCAACTGCTTGCCACTGTCGGTTGGTTTCTCTAATACAGTAAAATATTTAGAAATAAAAAAAGCGGCCTGAGCCGCTTTTCCTTTTTCAATATGATTTGGTTGAGGCACCTATGCCTTCTTAAGTTCTTTTGCAAGCATTTTCTCAATGCGCTCAGTTTCTTCTTCCGCCAATTCTTTATCAACAAGAAGTCTTCCACTGTGCTCATCAACGATGATCTTTTTGCGAGCTGCAACATCCAGTTGTTTTTGGGGAGGAATGGTGATGAAAGACCCTGCAGATGCATCTCTATCGATCGGCACAATGCCTAGTCCATTTCTCGATGCGTTGCGAATACGCTGATAAGCCTTCAGCAAGCGATCTTCGATATCCTTTTCAGCCTGTTCAGCTTTCTTTACAAGGATTTCTTCCTCTCTTTTATTCTCCTCAACAATCTCGTCCAGCTCTTCTTTCTTCAACTCGAGGTCCTTCTGACGATCTTCGAGTTTCTCTTTGGCTGCATCCAGCACTTCTTGCTTGTTGGCTTTCGCAGCCTGAGCTTCTTTTATCCTCTTTTCAGCAAGCTGAATTTCCAATCCCTGGTATTCGATTTCCTTGTTAAGGGAGTCGAACTCACGGTTGTTACGTACGTTCTTTTGCTGCTCTTCGTATTTTTTTATGAGCGCTTCGGCTTCCTTGATAGCATTTTTCTTGTCGGAAATTTGCTTTTCAATTTCGGCCATTTCGTCTTCTACCTTTTGAAGACGTGTTTGGAGTCCTGCAATTTCGTCTTCGAGGTCTTCCACTTCCAATGGAAGCTCACCTCTGATAATGCGTATATTATCGATTCGAGAATCAATCACTTGCAAAGCGTATAGCGCACGCAATTTATCCTCTACCGTAGCTTTCTTCTTCGCCATGCTCAGAAATAATTTATGGGATTTGTGTTTACATCCGTAAAATGGAGTGCAAATGTAGGAAATTTTTCCTTTAGCAAATCACCAAAAAGTTCGATGGTAAACTGTTCACTTTCATAGTGGCCGATGTCAGCAATTACAATCTTGCCATCGGCATCGAAAAACTGGTGATATTTAAAGTCTCCAGTGATGAAAATATCAGCCCCTGCACCTACTGCGGCTGGAAGCAGGAAGCTGCCCGATCCTCCACAAACGGCAACTTTTTTAATAGTTTCCGAAACTGGATGGGTGTGACGAATCACAGACACACCCATACTATTCTTTAGGTACTTCAAAAACGAACTGAATTCCATGGGTTCTTTGAGCTCTCCAACCATTCCAGCTCCTACCTGCGGATTGCTGTTTTTCATCTCGTAGATGTCATAGGCCACTTCTTCATAGGGATGCGCTTTTTTCATTGCTGAAATGATTGCCGATTGCTTCCACCTGTCGAATTCCACCTCTACCTTGGTTTCTTGCTCCTGGTGTCGCTGGCCTTTTTCGCCCACGAAAGGATCTGTTCCATTTCCAGGTTTGAAAGTTCCGGTGCCCTTTAGGTTAAAGCTGCACTCACTGTAGTCGCCAATGGCTCCGCCCCCAGCTTCGAAAATGGCATCCTGGACAGCTTGCACATGGTCGTTCGGCACGAATACCGCGAGCTTCCTCAAGCTCCCGCCCATGGGCGCCAAAATTCGCCTTTCTTCCAAACCAAGTTTATCCGCAATCTTATTATTCACACCATTTGCCACATTGTCTAAGTTGGTGTGCGCGGCATAGATTGCGATATCATTTTTTATTGCTTTAATAATGGTTCGCTCAATATAGTTTTTGCCCGTAAGAGACTTCAGCCCGGCAAACACAATTGGATGGTGAGCGATCACAAGATTAACCCCTTTTGAGATGGCCTCATCGATCACCTTTTCGGTGCTATCGAGACATAGCACTGCGCCATTTATTTCCATTCGCGGATCTCCGGTGATGAGTCCTGCATTATCGTAGCTTTCCTGCAATGCCAGTGGTGCAATTTCGTTTAGTGCTTTGGTGATTTCTCTTAATAACATCTCTCTTGGTTTGGAATTTAGGCGAATTTAAAACTTAGTTTGGTTTTGTATGTTTATCGCACCTAAACAGATTCCTCAATGAAAGTCATTCGCTGGTTTTTACTTCCTTTTGCCATGCTTTACAGTGCGGCTGTTTGGGTTCGAAACAAGCTTTTCGATTTGGGAGTGATTAAATCCTACGAGGCGGAGATTCCATCGATTGTTGTAGGAAATCTTTCTGCCGGAGGAACCGGAAAAACCCCTCACACAGAATTACTTGTTAGGATACTTCATCAGGAATATTTCACCGCCATTTTGAGCAGGGGCTATGGTCGAAAAACCAGAGGGTTCGTTATGGCTGACGAGGGCCTAACCGCTGACGATCTCGGTGATGAGCCTTTTCAATTTCACGAGAAGTTTGGCGAAGTAATGATCGCTGTGGACGAAAACCGCGAACGCGGAATCAAAATGTTAATGAAGCAAGTACCCGAGCCAGATGTTATACTGCTCGATGATGCATTTCAGCACAGAAAGGTGAAAGCCGGACTTTACATTCTGCTCACTTCTTTCAGTTGTCCATTTTACTCAGACTTACCATTGCCTACTGGCAACCTCAGAGACAATAAGTCGCAGCGAAAAAGAGCAGATATCATTATCGTAACCAAGTGCCCCCCATTTATTGGTGAGGAAAAGAAAAAGCAGATCACAGATCGAATCAAGCCACTTCCTCATCAAAAGGTGCTTTTTTCTTCGATCCACTACGCGAAACCAAAGGCTGTTTTTCAAAACAAAGATTTTCAAGATTTCGAAGAGGCCGTTGTGGTTACCGGAATTGCCAACCCCGCACCACTTCTTTCAGAGCTGGAGGGGAAATTTGACAAAATCGTACACAAGAAATTTCCCGACCATCACTCCTTTACCAAAGCCGACATTCGATCGATCACTAGAGCTTTCGATAAGTTGGAGAGCAATCGGAAATGCATCATCACCACCGAGAAAGATGCCATGCGACTGAAAAACCACAGCGAAAAAGGCAAACTATCAGAACTCCCTCTTTTTTACATCCCCATTGAAATTCAGCTTTTGGACTGCATGAAATGGTTTGAAGAACACATCGTGACTTTCATAAATGACTTTAAAACTGACGTCTGAAAATTGCTGACATTGGAGAAGACCGTAAATCTTCAGTAAATTCGTGCTTCAAACAAAAAACAGCGAAATGATACAACGCATTCTATTTTTCTCAATTTCAGCTTTACTTCTTGCCTCCTGCACCAATCAAAATAAAAAGGGAATTAGCGGAGTGGTTGAAGGAGCTGAGGATCAAACTATATATTTTGAAAAATACGTTGACAACAAACCTCAGCCGGTAGACACAGCTACTGTAGACGCTGAAGGGAATTTCTACATTGACGGAACCGACCATCTGCCAATGGATTACTACAGGTTGCGATTGGGGGAAGACAAAACTCTGATTTTGCTGACTGACAGCAGCGAGTCTGTTTTTATTAAAACGAATGAGGAAAATTTTAGCATGCCTCAGAAGGTCAAAGGCTCCAAAAACACGGCACTCTTGCGCGACTTCAATCAGAGAATGAAAGATTTTGTAGCTCAGACCGACTCTCTTCAAAAAGAGTTTCAAAACGGTGATGTTTCCAATGAAATGAAAGCCCAGATCAAATCGAGTTACACTGAAATTGTTTCTGAGAAAAACGATTTCGCCAGAGATTTTATCGACAACAATATGGGATCTCCAGCAAGCCTTTCGGGACTCGCTCAACTCAACCTCGACACAGACATGGCTTACTACGAAAAGGTTCAGGATGCATTGAAAGAGGATTTCGGACACTCCTTTTACTACAAAATGATTGGCACCCAAATAGAGAGCTACAAGAAGAAAAAGAAATTGGCCGAAAGCGGACAAATCGAGCGTCCTGAGAAAAACAGCAAGTACAAACCCGGAATGATGGCTCCCAACATCGAAATGGAGGGCCCAACCGGCCAGGTTAAAGAGTTGAAAGACTTACGCGGTAACGTGGTGCTGATTGACTTTTGGGCCTCGTGGTGCAAGCCGTGCAGAAGAGAAAACCCCAACCTGGTGCGCACTTACCAGAAATACAAGGATGATGGGTTCGAGGTTTTCTCCGTTTCTTTCGATAAAAATAAAGATCGCTGGATTCAGGCAATTGAAAACGACAATCTCACCTGGGATGGCCACGTTAGCGACCTGCAAGGCTGGCAAAATGCAGCTGGCCAGGAGTATGGCATTTCGAGTATTCCTCACACCATTTTGCTCGATGAAAAAGGTGAAATCATTGCTACAAAACTTAGAGGTGCTTCTCTCGAGCAAAAACTGGCAGAAGTTTTTGGCCACTAAAATTTCGAGGAAAAACCTTTAAGCCCGCTACAGAATCACCGTGATGGAATTGCCCAAAAACAAAAAGATCTACTTCGCATCGGACTTTCACCTGGGCGCACCAAACAAGGAAGAGAGCCTGCCTCGCGAAAAAAAAGTCGTGAATTGGCTTGAAGAGTGCCGAAAAGACGCGGAAGAAATCTTTTTAGTTGGCGACCTTTTCGACTTTTGGTTCGAATATAAACACGCAGTTCCTAGAGGTCACGTAAGGCTCTTAGGCAAAATTGCCGAGATTACGGATAGCGGTATTCCCGTTCACGTTTTCACCGGAAACCACGACATGTGGATTTTTGACTATCTGCCAGAAGAAACTGGAGTCAAACTTTACCGAGAACCAATTCAAAGAACCTGGAATGGAGTGAAGTTTTACATTGGACACGGTGACGGACTCGGGCCAGGTGACCACGGCTACAAGTTCATCAAGAAAGTTTTTGCCAGCAAGGTTTGCCAGTGGCTATTTGCCAGACTACATCCAAACTTCGGAATAGGGATGGCCAACTTTTGGTCGAAGACTAGCAGAAAACAATCTGGCGAGAAGGACAAAACATTTCTTGGAGAAGACAACGAATGGCTCGCCATTTACTCGAGAGAAATTTTAGAGAAAGAACACTTTGACTACTTCGTTTTCGGTCACCGACATCTTCCGATGGAAATTGACCTCAACGAAAAGAGCAAGTACATCAATCTCGGTGACTGGATTGACCACTTTACTTATGGCGTTTTTGACGGCCAGAAAATGGAGCTGAAAAACTATCGGCAGTAAGCAATCACGCATTGTGAAATTTGCGAATCAAGTCTACCATTCGGTTTGAGTAGCCAATCTCATTATCGTACCATCCTACAACTTTCACCATTTTTCCAATCACTGAAGTTAGCTGAGCATCAAAAAGGCATGAGTGACTGTTTCCTAAAACATCAACACTAACCACCGGGTCTTCGGTATACTCCACAATTCCTCGATACCTTCCGTTGCTCGCCTCTTTAAAAGCCTCGTTGATTTCAGCAACACTCAGGGTGTTTTTAACTGAGCAAGTAAGATCTGTTAAAGAACCGTCTGGCACGGGTACTCGAATTCCGCATCCACCAATAACTTCGTTCAGGTGAGGAAAAACCCTGGTGAGCGCTTTTGCCGCACCAGTTGTAGTAGGAACAATCGATTGGGTAGCAGCGCGTGCCCTTCTCAAATCTTTGTGCGGGGCATCGTGTAAACGCTGATCACCAGTAAAAGAATGAACTGTGGTGATGTAGCAGCTCTCGATCTCGCAAAGCTCATCGACCAGCTGAAGCAGAGGAGCGGCATTATTTGTAGTACAGGATGCATTAGAAATGATCTCTAAATTGGAATCAATCACCTCGTCATTTACTCCAAGCACAACGGTTGGCATGCTGTTGTCTTCTGGCGGAGCCGACACGATCACTTTCTTAACCGACTCAGACAGATGAGGCCTCACTTTGCTGGCTGACTTAAACAAGCCTGTGCATTCCACAACAATTGATGCACCTGCTCTATCCCAGGAAATATCTCCAGGGTTTTTCTCACGAGAATATTGGATTGGCTTTCCATTAAGTCTCAGAACACTTTTCTCGTAATCTACTTCAATGGCTCCTTTCCACTGGCCATGAATCGAGTCGTACTTAAACAAGTGAGCCATAGACTCCAGCTCTGCAGTGTCATTAATAGCTACCAACTCCAGGTCATTACTCTGAAGAATAAGGCGAGCGGTCATCCGCCCTATACGGCCAAAACCGTTGATTCCAACTTTGATCTTTTTCATAAGTCCGGCAAGTTAAAAATTTACTTCCGCTCCTTAAGTCACGCGGATTTCATTTTAAACAGAACCCGACAAACAAGACATAAAAAAGCCGCGCTTTCTCGATGAAAGCGCGGCTTTAAAATTATTTTGATTTAAGCCTCAGCTTATCTCATAATTACAAACTTAGAAACTCCGCTAGCTTTGCCAGCTTCGAGGCTCAGGATGTAGTTTCCTACAGGAAGCTCAGCGAGATCTAGTTTCACTGAGTTTTTACCTCCAGGAAGGTTTCCTTTGCGGATGGTCTTCATTAGTTTTCCACTAATGTTGTAGATTTTTACTGTTGCATCTTTAACTCCTGCATCAGAAACAAACTCAAGAGTTGCGTTGTTGCTCGTTGGGTTTGGATACACTAGAAGCTGGGCTTGATCGTCTGAATCAAATCCGTCTTCTTCATCCACATTTACAATAGCGTAGTCTTCAGTCTTCATGATACCGCGACCGTGCGTTCCTGCATAAACAAAACCGTAGTTGGTTGCGTCAATAAAGCGTTCGTTATCATAAATCTGCTGATCAAGCGTGTAAACTGGTACTTTTTCCATATCTCCCGTGTTGCATTGCTCCCAACTGTCACCAGCATCTTCTGAAAGGTAAATACCAAATTCAGTACCGACAATGTATCGATCTGGATTAGTTACGTCAATCAGGCAAGAGTATACTGGCATTGCATTCAGCGCAGGGTTGTCGAGACTCCAAACATTACTAAAGTCAGGAGTATCTGAAGTTGCGTTGGTAGAGCGTCTAACTTTGCTGCCACCACCGTAGTTACCGTAAACAACAATCACGTGATCGTTGTCATTTGGATCTACTGCCACGTCCATAGCAACGTTTCCTGAAGTTTCAATTTCAACCGGGGCAGGTAGATTAGCAAACCCTTCTTCTGTCCAGGCATCCTGCAATCCGTCAAGTCTGTAAAGACGTCCGGCTGTAGTTGTGTAGAACATGTGCTCACCATCTTTGGTAAACTCGATGTCCGTTACATATCCGCTCACACTTGGAACTACCTTGTACCACTCTGGTGTGGTATTGAAATCAAGCCCCTGTCTGGTCAACCAAATACCAGCCGATCCCTGAAAACCGATAGCAAGCATAGAAGTGTATGGGTCAAGAACCTGAATTCTCTCTTTCACTTCCGTCTGTACATCTTCAGCATAGCGGTACATTGAATCGCATTCAACTGTGAATTCATAAATAGGAGTCTCAACGAAAGTAGTATCGTAACCGATAGTGATACAAAGTGTTGTATCAGAATCCGGACCTGTCATGACAGTGTAGCAAGAATCAATAGGATTGAGAACTGTTTCAATATCGGTCCCTACTTGAGTAGTATCGACAGTATCACACTCCACGATAATTTCCGCAAGGATTTGCGACTCAAGCCAAAAATAGTTTGGATCAAATTCACCTAGAGGCTCATCGAGAATTACTTCAGGACGAACAAGCTCTTCCCAATAGCGAAGTGAATCACCTGCTGGAAGTGTGTAAGTGTAAGGAATGGCCATATTTTCAGAAAGTACAGTAAAGTCAGTAGGCTCATCACTCACAAAAGTAGAGTCATAAGGGTTCTGGAGAACCACATACTGCTCTGAGTTCGGGTTGTTAGTGTTTTCGTGAAGTTCGATACACGTAAAGAACTGACCAACTTCACCACCATTTGTTGCGAAGAGAGTCGCCAGATCTCCACTGTAGAACTGTGAAGGCTCTGCTTGTGCGTAGCTTCTTCTCAAATCACCATAATAAAGTGTTCCGAAGAAAGCACCCTGATCGTCTGCAGTAACTTTTGAAATCTCTGTTCCGAAACCATCACCTCCCAAAACTTGAATAGACTCGAGGTCAGAAAGGAAAGTTCCATCATTAGGAATGTATTGTGTTCCGTTATCTTGAGTACCACCCATTACGTTGTCTCTAGATGAGTGCGCAATGTCGTAGAACTGAATGGTCTTGAAACCTTTACTGGAAGTACTAAATGTCTGACCATTGTCATTTGACTTGAATACTCCTCCATCAGTTCCGATGTAGAGGGTTCCATCATCAGTGTACATGAACTCGTGAATATCGGAGTGCACATAGAGGTTCGAAGTTCCAAATGCAAAGTTCGCAGCAATTTGCTCAGGCTGCTGATTGGTAGCTCCACACTTCCAAAGCGTGACACCACCAAAGAAAGCCGTTTCTGGATCGCCTTTCTTTACAATTACAATATTGTCATAGAACCCTTGTCCATTAGTTCCAAACGGGTTGTAATTTGGATTACCTGCTGGCCATATTTCATTCCAGCTATCTCCCATGTTAGTTGAAGCGTATGCTCCACCCATGTTTCCACCATTTGAGAATAAGGCGTACATGTAATTTGGATCATCTGGAGAAATTGCCAACTCTACACGGTTACCACCTGGCAAACCAGCTGAGATATTTTCCCAGTTTTCTCCACCATCGGTAGATCTGTAAACCACCTGAAAGCGATTGGCCGCCAACATAACTGAACCGTCAGGAGTCACCTGAAGGTCGTCAATTCCACCTGAAGAAAGTCCAGATAGGGCTCCTTCTTCGGTTGGGTCGTAAAGTTCTTCTGTTTCTACGTTGTAGTAACCAAGTCCACCATTGAATGCAATCCAGACTTTGTTACCGTCCAATGGGTCAGTTCTCAGCTGCTCAATAAATGTCCAGTCAGAGTTTCCATTAAACAAAGTTGGCTGGGTTCCTTCTACTAGTGAAAATGTTTCACCGTCATCCTTTGAGATAAAAAGCCCCCCACCGAGGAAACCACTTCCTCCGGCACCGTTAGGACTTTCAAATCTAGAACCTGTTCCAACGAGGATGTCTCCGTTTCCAGCAATTGCTAATGAAGAAACCATGAGGTTATCATCAATACCACTGGCACCGCCAAAACCATCTACTCGACCCCAGTTGTTTCCGGCATTGTAGGAAACCCACAATCCACCTGAAACGGATCCTGCGTAGAGTGTATTATTGTCCACCGCTGCGATGGCTCTGGTTCTACCTCCAACGTTGTCAGGCCCCATTTCTACCCAATTAATGTCTGAAGCAGAAGATCTGGTTGAGGGTGTTGTTCTAATCGCTTCTCTAGTAGCTGCGATATCTTCAGGCTCAATCTCGCCTGTGTTAACGTTCGATTTGATAAGCTTGTAATACTCCTGAGCTCCTTTGATACCCTGGTCTGAAGCCTGAGCCTGGCGCGTTGAGTAGTTAGCTTTAATTGTGTCTGCCGTGAGGTTGGCTGCTACAATAGCGATCAAAGCCACTGTGGCCAATCCGCTGGAAATAAATAGTAAACTTTTTAATTTCATCTTAAATGTAGATTTTCTCCAGATTTAGTAAACGAGCGGCAATTTACAATAATTAACAAATCATTAAAACTGATTTTCTCGCAAATGCCGCGATATATATACGTATCAAAAACTCCTTTTCTTAAAACAAGTGTTTCTCAGCATGATAGGACGATCTTACAAGAGGACCACTTTCAACAAATCGAAAACCTTTTTCAAGACCAATTTGTTTGTACTCCTGAAATTTTTCAGGGCGAATAAACTCCTGAACCGGTAGGTGTTTTGGAGTTGGCTGTAAATATTGACCTAAGGTCATCACATCAACACCCACAGATCGCAAGTCATCCATTGTTTCTACAATTTCCTCTTGCGTTTCCCCTAATCCGAGCATTATGCCTGACTTGGTTTTCATCCCTCCTTTCTTCAGTCTGCGTAGTACCTCGAGACTTCTGTCATATTTGGCCTGAATGCGAACTTCTTTGGTTAGCCTCCGAACAGTCTCGAGATTGTGTGAGACTATTTCGGGAGCAACATCTATAACGCGCTGAAGGTTTTCCCACTTGCCTCCGAAGTCTGGAATGAGTGTTTCCAAAGTTGTCTCAGGGCATTTTCTACGAATAGCACGAACCGTCTGTGCCCAAATCTCCGAACCACCATCGGCCAAATCATCTCGGTCTACACTGGTGATCACAGCATGTTTCACTTCCATCAGGTGAACAGACTTGGCGACCTTTGCTGGCTCGAACTGGTCTACGTCTCCCGGCCTTCCAGTTTCCACGGCACAAAAACCACAACTTCTGGTACAAACATTTCCCAAAATCATAAAGGTAGCTGTACCTGCTCCCCAACACTCGCCCATATTTGGGCAGTTTCCGCTTTCGCAAATTGTGTGAAGACCGTGCTCTGAAACAATGTCACGCACTTGCTTATAACTCTCACCCGTAGGCAATTTCACCCTGAGCCACTTGGGCTTTGGAGTCCGCTGTTTTTTTTCTTTCTCTACTAATAAGGTTTCTGTCATCTTGCGGTATACTTCTTTCCAAAGAAAAAATTGAGGAACAAAGTGGTGAAGAGCTGGCGGTTGTTGGCCACTTCACTTTCTGCCATAATTGGAATTTCCCTAAGGTATGCATCCATGGCAACTCCTACCTCAATCCCCTTAATTCTGTCGTTTTCGTTCGAGTATTCAAAATTGAATGCGAATTTGGCGAAAGCCCCGGGATATAGCTTTAATTCAGAAAGCCCTCTGAATCCACTGGCTTTGCCATAAATAAGTTCAATATCGTGACGTTCAGGATCGTAACGCTCCACCTGCAGCGAGTCGTAAGGGATTGACGGATAACCGATTTCCAGGTATACGGGTTTTGTAACTCCGAGTGATGGACCCACCTGCCAGTGAAACCCGACCTGAACTCCCTTTTGCCTTATTTTCTCAGTGATGATGTGTTTTTGACCAATGGTAGGCCTAAAAATGTAAAAGTTGTTGAGCTTCCCGTAGACGTAACCCCGAGAGTCTTCATAAACCGGATTGTAGCTCTTAATTTCCTTTTCGTGCTTCATGTAAAGAATATCGAGCCCAAAGGTCCAGACATTCTTAATGCCCTTGTATTTCCCGAGATAGAAAAAACCTCCCGCTCCGTTGGTATGAATGCTCAAACCACCAGCAAATTGAGAATTGTAAATCAACTTCACATCCTCCTCAACCCCTTCGTCCTGGCCAAAACTGTTCAGTACCAGGAAGAGCAGCAATAATGTAGCGGGAATTCTAATCAAGTTTATTACGTTAATTTGTCGATCAAAAGTACGAATTTACAACCTTTTAAAGAGTTCAAAGTTCATGAGTAATATGCAAGTCAAATACCTGGGGACATTGCGCTGTGAGGCTACTCACTGTGATTCCAAAAATCAAATCATCACAGATGCTCCCAAAGATAATCACGGCAAAGGAGAAGCCTTTTCACCTACCGATTTAATGTGCACTTCTTTAGCTTCTTGCATGATCACAATCATGGGTATTACAGCTAACAAGAGAAATATCCTAATTGAAGCAATGGAGGCGAAAATTGAGAAAGCTATGCTCAGTAATCCGAGAAGGATCGGTGAAGTTAAAATTGAACTTCGGGTGAAAGGCACTTTTAGTGAAACGGAAAAGAAAGCGTTAAAGAAAGCTGCAATTGACTGTCCGGTAGCGCTAAGTATTCATCCTGAAGTAAAACAGGACGTGAGTATTCACTTTGAAGAATAATTAATGCTGATCTTTCAATTCATTCAGCTCATCGAGCTGGACACTGTCGTAGGCTGCGCATTTGGCTTTTCGGCCGCAAGAAACAACCATGGCAGAAAGGAAAACTAAAAGGAAGAGGAAACCTAGAATCTTTTTCATCACATTAGTTAATTTATAAAAGGAGTCAAGAGCAAAAGTAAAAATTAATCTGATGCCCAATTCAATGCAAGTTAACCACTTTTTTGAAGCACACAACTCCTCAAAAATAAAGCTTGAAACTGCTAAAACGAGACATTGTTCTTGAACGAAAAGTTGCTCTGCTTTATTTCTCAAAACATTCAAAAGAGAAGAACTTCTAAAGCTGACAACAATAATATTTGGACAGGAATTTAGTTTAGCCATCAGCTAATGCCGGACTTGCGTAACCTCCATATCATCTTTCTCTTACTGGCAACTTTGGTTTGCATCTCGCTTGCAGCTACGGGTCAAATCGACTCGAGCGTTGTGAGAGTCAAATGGTCTTCAGACAATCCGGACTGGGTGGCGGAACAGTCGATTTTCAAGTCTGACTTGCAGCTCTCAAAGTATTTGAGCGAAGTGAGAAACGATGCGCTGCTCAGTGGGAACGCTGGATTCTCTGTCGACACTTTACCAGCCACCTCTCAGGATAGCACCCTTCGCCTAAATTTATTCTTTGGCCCGACATTTCGATACAACAAAATCGAAATTACTCAGGAAGATCTTTTTTCATCTCTTGGGCTTGATGGTGAACTGCGGAAGCTGAGAAAAAACCCTCTGCTGATTGAGCAATATCTTGAACTGTATGAAAAGGCCATCAGCAAACTGGAGAACTCAGGTTACCCTTTTGCTACCGTGAGCATGAATGAGGTAGCACTAACCGACTCATCGATTAGCGCAAATCTTCAAATCGAAAAAAATCAGCTCATCACACTCGACAGCATAGTTGTGAAAAGTACTGACGAGATTAATGAAAAGTATCTGCGGTATTACCTCGCTCTTCAAAAAGGAAGCCCATACAACGAGCAAAAAATGAAGCGAGTTGAAGGCAAGATTCGTGAAATCCCTTTTTTGAAAACCACCAAAAGTCCGCAAGTGGTGTTCTTTAAGGACTATGCCCAACTTTTTCTTTACGTAGAGGAAAAGTCAGCCAATTCTTTTAACGGAATTCTCGGGCTTCAGCAGGATGAAGAAACCAGTGACGTCCAGTTCACAGGCGATGTAGAGCTCCGGCTCGTGAATAGCCTGAAGCGCGGTGAGACATTCTACCTGAACTGGAAAAAACTACAAACCCAGACCCAGACACTCAAGGCCAACATCAAGTATCCGTTTCTTTTCGGAACTCCCTTTGGCGTGGACGGGGCTATCGATATCTATCGGAGAGACACGACTTTTACGAACCTCATGCTCGAAGGCGGTGTGTTTTACCAACTTCAGGGGTACGACTATTACAAGGTTTTTGTGAGCCGTGAAGTCAGCAACCAGTTGAGTCAGGTCAGCACCCCTGAAGATGGATTCGAAAGCCTATCGGACACACGGGTGAACTACTACGGACTAGGCCTTCATCGCGAGAACCTGGACTACCGATTCAACCCGAGGAGAGGCTGGCAGGTGGAACTGCAGGCGAGTGCAGGGCAAAAGCGCTACACTCTTGAGCCCGACAACGAAGGCGAGGACCCAACCGAGCAAACGGTGGCGCAGTACAGAACCTCCGGATTTGCCAATTTCTTCATTCCTATTGGAGGCCGCGGAACGATTAAAATCGGAACACAATCCGGCTGGCTGCAAAGCGAGGCTTTGTTTGAAAACGAGATGTTTAGAATCGGTGGAATTCAGTCTTTGCGAGGCTTTTTTGAACAGTCCATTCAGGCCAACCTCTATGCCATTGGAACAGCCGAATTCAGATTCATCCTCGAAGAAAACTCCTACGCATCTATCTTCTACGACCACGGCTACTACGAAAACAACAACACAAACACTTTCACATCGGATGATCCGTTTGGAGTGGGAGCAGGATTCAGCTTCGAAACTAAAGCAGGAATATTTTCAATCAACTACGCTATCGGACAGCAATTTGAAAATCCTTTTTTATTCCGAAACTCAAGAGTCCATTTCGGATTTGTAAACCTCTTTTAAAAAATGAGTGACATTTCATATTTCCTCATCGCCCTTCTTTTTATTTCTCTGATCGCCATCGGCTGGCTCATCTGGAAACTTGCTTCGGCTACGAGCGCTGTCAGGTCAGCCAAACAAATCAACGATCGACTGGAATTTGGATTGGAAAAACTAGAAGGTGAAAAATCTGACCTGGCAAGCGAAAACTCAAAACTGAAACAGCTGCTTACCCAGGCGAATACAGTAAACGAAAACCTAAAGTCGAAACTGGAAACGGAAGGCGAGCGACTGCAAAAAGAACAAAAACAATTTGAAGAAAAGTTTGCCCTGGCCTTTCAAAATATTCTGGAAGAGCGATCTGAGCGACTCGCGAAGCTCGAAAAAGAACAGTTGCAAAACGTGCTCCGACCCTTCGATGAACACCTCAAACAATTTAAGGAACAGGTTGAAAAAGCGCACAAGGACGAAACTGAGAAACTCACCAGACTCGACCAGGAATTGAAAAACCTCACCTTGCTCAACCGACAACTCGATGAAGATGCACGCGGTCTCACTAACGCACTGAAAGGAGACAACAAAGCTCAGGGAAACTGGGGTGAATGGCAACTCGAAAAAGTCCTGCTGAAGTCGGGTTTGGAAAAAGGAATTCACTTCGAGACACAGTCGTCATTCAACGATGAGGACGGACGGAAACAACCGGATTTTTTGGTGCACCTCCCGGAAGAAAAGCACCTCATCATCGATGCTAAAGTGTCGCTCAAAGCCTACGAAAAGTTTTGCTCGGCAGAAACCGCAGAGGAAGAAAAGACATTTTTAAACAAGCACATCGAGAGTCTAAAAACGCACATAAAGTCGCTCGGAAACAAAAACTACCAACAACTCGAACAGCTGAAGTCACCCGACTACATTTTGCTTTTCGTCCCCATTGAACCGGCATTTTCAGCAGCTTTCAGAAATGATGATTCACTGTATCAACTGGCTCTTGATAACAATGTGGTGGTGGTCACGACCTCCACTCTGATGGCTACGATGCGCACCGTTTCTTTCATTTGGACACAAGAAAACCAAAGGAAAAACGTACTCGAAATTGCAAAGCAAGGCGGGTTGATGTACGACCGACTGGCAAGCCTTCTGGAAGAACTCCAAAAAATGGGAAATCAAATCAACGCTCTGCAAAACAGCCATGAAACAGTTTTGAAAAAAGTCGGTGATGGCAAAGGAAACTTGTTGTCGAGAGCCGAAAAAATGAAGAAATTAGGAGCTCAGGCATCCAAAAGGCTACCCTGATTTTGCCTCAGCACAACCACAAAATTCACTAAACTCGCAGAATGAAACGCATGGGCACAACGTCAAAGATTTTTTCAATGATGCTTTTGATAGCATTCGTTGCGGGTTGTGCCAGCACCTCTAACCTGAGCCGCAATGACCAGGACGGCTACCATCTCTACGATTTGGACATGCCACATCCCGATTATGTGGTGTATCACAATCAGCAGGATAGCTCTCAGTTGCATTTTCAATTTGAATTGCGTCAGTTTCTTTTCACTCGGCCCGATCCTAGCGAGCCATTCGAAGCCAACATTCGCATCGAGTATCGCCTGTTCAACTCCTTCGATGCCGAGCAAGCGTTGACTTCTCATGCGGAGGACTTGTCGTTTACCAGCAATCCCAAGCAACCGGGAACTGTTAATTCTTTCGTTCCTTTTTCCATGCCAATGGGGACCATCTACACGATGGAAATCATGCTAATCGACCAAAACCGAGGGGCGCGATTCCGAGAAAAAATTGTTGTTGACAAAACCGAAAACTCTTCGCAGTTTTTTCTCATTTCGGATGAGAGCGACAAGGTTGTTTTTCACAATTGGTTTGCCGGAGAAGAGAAGCTCAGCATTAGTTGCGATGTAAATCCTCCTGACAATATTCGTTACTATCACTACACAGGAGAAATTCCGCTACCACCTCCACCCTTTTCTATGGTTGAGGTTCCTCCAATCGACATCTCTTCTGGGAAACTCGGTCAATGCGAGAAAGTTGGCAACAAGTTTATCGTTCCGGTGAGCCGAGGTCTGTTTTCGTTTCACAACCCTGAGAATGATCGCAAACTCGTTTCACTTTGGGTGGACTCAGAGCATTTCCCTGTTGTGGGCAAACTCGACCAAATGATAGCAGTGAGCCGCTACATCATGTCCAAGTCGGAATTTGAGGGAATGGTAGGCCACAAAGAAAGGAAAGCCAAAATGGATGCCTTTTGGATGGAGAATGCGGGAAGCAAGGACAGAGCAAGAGATCTGATTAAAAATTACTACACCCGGGTGGAAGAGGCCAATTATTACTTCACTTCCCATATTCCGGGGTGGAAAACCGATCGTGGTTTGATCCACATCATTTTCGGGAACCCAAAGAAAATTTTTCGCGGACCTGACTTTGAAAAATGGCTCTACGGTGAGGAAAACAACCTCAACTCGCTCTCCTTCACTTTTAATCGAAACCGCGAAGCCATTTCCGACAATCACTACGAACTTGCCAGAGACATGTCTTATCGCACCTTTTGGGATAGAGCTGTGCAGAGTTGGCGTTCGGGCAGAATCTACAATCAGTAAGCAGCAAATGAAATCAACAGATATTCTTTTCGGCATCAGACCTTTGACCGAAGCCATTGAAGCGGGCAAAACAATCGACAAGGTTTTAATTCAGAAAGGCCTGCAGGGCGACCTTGCCAAAGAAGCCCTCAACTTGACTCGCGCTCATGAAATTGCCGTGCAGTTCGTTCCGGCACAAAAGCTAAATAGGATCACTCAAAAAAATCACCAGGGTGTGATCACCTACATCAGCCCTGTAGAGTTTCAAGATTTGGAAAATGTGATTCTCCAGGTTTTCGAAGAAGGCAGAACACCTTTGTTGATGATCCTCGATCGCATCACTGATGTGAGAAATTTTGGAGCCATTGCGCGCACGGCAGAGTGTCACGGAGTAGATGCTCTGATAATTCCCCAAAAAGGAGCAGCACAGCTGAATGAAGACGCAGTTAAAACATCAGCCGGAGCACTTATGCAGCTGAATGTCTGTAAGGTAGCAAGCCTTAGAGATACTCTGAAGACACTAAAAAATTACGGAATCAGCATCGTTGCTGCTTCAGAAAAAGCCAGCGAAACACCCGACAAGGTGGACCTGACGCAACCAACAGCCCTCATTATGGGTAGTGAAGAGGACGGAGTCCACCCTGAACTATTGAGATATACAGAACACCAGCTACAAATACCTATGAGCGGCAAAATTGCTTCGCTCAATGTGTCGGTAGCTGCTGGAATACTACTCTATGAAACCCTAAGGCAGCGCAGACTAAATAGTTAAGCCTTTACCCTAAACAGGTTAAAATGCGATTTTAACCTGCTTTTAGTCCGGTTTCACCGAATATATTTTGCACTTTTGCAGCGGATTCGGTTAGTGTAGATAGACTACCGAATGTATATTAACACAACTAAACAAATATCTACTTTAAGGATGGTTAAATCGCATGGCACTCTGAAGGTTAAAATAGCTCCCACCCTCTTACTCACTTTCTCACTCTTCTTATCAGTATTCACAGGCTTTGGACAATCGTCTGAAAGTCCACTGAGCTATTTTGAAATTGAAAATTTATCTGTTGAAGAATACTCCAAACTGAAGTCGGCAGTGGCTGGCGACAGCCGCTTCCAAATTGCTTCAGCTTGCATTCCTGCTTCGGTACTTGAAGTAAAGGTTGTGGGAACATTCAGTAGCCAGAAACTACTGGCCGATGCTTTTACAGATCTGGTTAGAAAAAACACTGCTCTCAGTGAAGTTGAGCTTCTTTCCGATTTTAACGAAGAGAAGTTTATGGTGCGTTGCAAAGAGTTTAGAACTCGAAGAAACTAATCACACCTATTGTCAACACTCTCAATCAATTGAACAGAATCACACTTAAATATTTTCTGGTATGAGTCAAAAATTACTCATTCGTGTCCTCCCATTATTTGCACTGCTCCTGTGCTTTACTTCATCGAGCGCACAATTAATTGTGGATCCTACCACAACTCCTCAAGATATTGCTCAACTCCTAGTTGGCGATGGAGTGGTGATCGACAACGCGCAAGTAACAGCAGCCGACAGTTCATGGGGGTACTACAACTCTATGGGAACAGAAATCGGCACCAGCGAAGGTCTCCTTCTCACCACTGGTAAAGCCATGAATGCGATAGGACCAAACGATGAGTCCGGACTGCCACAACTGAATGGATCAAACTGTCTGAACTGCGATGAGTACGACAATGATTTCCCTGGAAGTCAACTCCTAAATGATGCTCAGGACAGAACTACTTTTGACGCCACAACTTTTGAATTCGATGTTTTCCCACAAGGTGATTCATTAAAGTTCGATTTCACGTTTGCCTCCGAGGAGTACAACGAGTGGGTCGACTCGCCATTTAATGACGTTTTTGGATTTTACATCTCCGGACCGAATATCGGAACTGATGTAAACATTGCCCTGATTCCCGGAACAAGCACAGCCGTGGCAATCAACTCAGTAAATAACAACACGAACTCGCAATATTTTTACGACAACACAAGCCCCGCTGGATCTGGCGTTCAATATGATGGTTTCACAGTTGATCTGAAGGCTGTAGTAGGCAACCTGGTTCCATGTGAAGAGTATCACCTCAAACTCATTATTGCTGACGGATCGGACAGGCTTTACGATTCTGCCGTTTTTGTAGAGAAAATTGAATCGAATCCCGTTACAATTCTCACTGCCTCTGCTGGTGGAACTGACACCATGATCGAAGGATGTAACGATGGAACGGTAACCTTTATACGTGATGTAGCGACACCTTCGTCACAAAACGTCACTTTCTATGTTGGCGGTACCGCTACTGACGGAGTGGACTACACTCCACAAATAGGAACTGGCAACGAAAACGACCCAATCACGATTACGATTCCGGCCAATGAAACAACTTTCACAATAGACCTTGAGGCCATAGCAGATGGACTGGCCGAAGGAACCGAATACATCACTTTCTTTCTTGAAAATCCACTTTGTGCCGGAGGAATCCTCGATAGTACGAATTTGTACATCGCAGACGAGCTCAACGTGGATATCGTACCCGATGAGGCGACAATCTGTGCAGGTGAATGTGTCGAAATTACCGGAGTAGCTATGGAAGAAGGTGACGCCACTTTTTCATGGTCTCCGCTCTCGGGAATTCAGGATCCAAACTCACTGGTAACGGATGTCTGCCCAGACTCAACGACAGTTTACACACTTACTTCTCAAATTTCTGATTGTGAAGCACAGGATTCCATTAGGGTAAATGTTACTTCTCTCGACATTCTCCTAACACCAAGTCCTGTGAGTTGTGAAGATGGAAGTACAGGAAGCATCACCACCACTGTTGGAAATGGAAATGGCCCTTACACTTTCGACTGGACCGGTCCAGATGGTTTTACTTCGAACGATCAAAACCCAGATGGTCTCGCCACAGGAACCTACTGTGTGACTGTGACCGACAGCGATGGCTGTACCACAGAAGCTTGTGTTGATGTGGTGGAAGGCAACCTCCTCGAAATTGAATCGATCGAAATTGCCGACAATGGTTGTGAAGATATTTCTTGCAACGGAGGTAGCGATGGTGAAATTACAATCACTCCAATAGGTGGTGTTGGAGACTACACGATCGAATGGGATACAAATCCGATTCAAACTGGCCCAACTGCAACAGGACTTTCAGCTGGCACATACACGGCTACAATTACTGACGAAGTTGGATGCACGATCACTTCGACAACAACATTAGAAGAACCAGATCCCCTGGCAGTAGAGCTCGTTGGACAAGTAGACGTGCTTTGTAACGGAGCTCAAAACGGTGTGGCTACACTCACCGCCACCGGAGGCTGTACACCTTACTTTTACAACTGGAGCCACGATCCGGATCTCGAATCACCAGTGGCAACGAACCTGCCAAGCGGAACTTTCTACGCTACAGTAACCGACAACAACGGATGCACGAGTGCCGACTCTGTAGAAATCGTAGTTGGCGAACCGGGCGAACCAATCAGCGTTACTTACGACAACATTTCTAGTTACCACAGTGGAGCCTACAACGTGTCCTGTGCAGATGCAAACGATGGTTTTATCGACATCACCATAGACGGAGGAACTCCGGGATACACTGTTCAGTGGGAAGAAGAAGGATCTGGTGATACTTACTTCACAGAAGACATCAGCAACCTGCCTTGCGGAACCTACATTCTCACAGTAACGGATGACAACGACTGTGTTTTCACAGATGAAGTGGAACTCACTTGCCCTCCAGCAATCAACCTGACATTCACAACTGTTCCCAATCCTTGTACTGATCCGGAAGCTGGAATCGGTGAAATCGACATCACAGTAACAGGTGGTGTTCCTCCGTTCGACTTTGATTGGACAGGACCTGATGGCTTCACTGCAGACACAGAAGACATCACTAATCTCAACTCTGGAATTTACACGGTTATCGTGACTGATGACCTCGGCTGCACTTACGAGGAAACAATCAACCTCACGACCAATGATGACATTGCGATCACCGCAGAAACAATTACGGATGTGACTTGCTTTGGAGATTGCACCGGAGCCATTGACGTAACGATCACAGGTGGAACCGGTGACTACACCCTGGAATGGACCGGACCGGATGGCTTCATGGCAAACACAGAAGACATCACTGACCTTTGCCCCGGAAACTACCTGCTCTCAGTAACTGACGAAGCCGGATGCCAGGAGATCAACCAATTTACCATTGAGTCTGAGAATGATGAAATCGAGATTGATTTTGTCGACATCGAAACTCCCTCTTGCTTTGGACAAAACGATGGTTCGGTAACAGCGAACGTTAGCGGAGGAACGGGTGACCTCAATTTGGAGTTAGAGTGGCTCGAGAATGCAGCGATTTTCTTCCCTGGATCGAACCAACCAACGATCAACAACTTGTTTGAAGGAACTTACGTGATTGAAGTAACTGACATCGTCTCTGGCTGCGTGGTTCAGGACTCCATTTTCATTGAGGCTCCTCAAGTGCTCGACCTCAACATTGAGGTTACGGAGTTTGACGGAGAGTTCAACATTTCTTGTAATGGAGAAAACGATGGTCAGATTTCTGCAACCGTAACTGGCGGTGAAGCACCTTACGAATACGATTGGAGTGGTTGCGATGACGTAGCGCCTAACGATCCGAACAGTGGAATTCTGACTGGGCTTCCAGCTGGTGTCTACTGCGTGGATGTGACCGATGCAAACAACTGCCTTGCAACAACGACAATTACACTCACTGAGCCTAATCCAATTAGCGCAACTGCCGTGATCGACTCTGTTTCGTGCAACGGAAACTGCGATGGAGTGATCGATGCTACTCCAACAGGAGGAAGCGGCACTTACACCAACTACAACTGGATTGGAACCAACGAAGACGGTTTGCTACTCGACAGCCTTTGTGCTGGTGAATACACGCTCGAAATAACAGATTCTAACAACTGTATAGGTGACACTACCTTCACGGTTGATGAAGCTGAAGAAATTCAAATCACTGTAGATGCGATTCAAAACGTAAGCTGTTTTGGCGACTCAGACGGTTCGATTTCAGTTTCAGCAACTGGTGGAACAGATCCACTCACCTACAGCTGGGTTGGTCCTGAAGGGACTTATGCAGGAAGCACAATTGGCGGTCTACCAGCCGGAACTTACGAACTGACCGTTACTGACGATTCTGGCTGTACTGCGGTAATCGAAGTAGAAGTTGAAGAACCGGAGCCATTCACAGTCGACCTGACGGTTCCTACTGGAATTGAAAATCCGATTTTTGAAATCCCTTGTGTGGGAGATACAGTTTCTATCGACACCGGTATTACCGGAGGAACACCACCTTACACCGGTGAGTGGACTGTAGATGGCTTCCCAGATCCAACTTTCGATCCTTCAGAAGTACGCCCTGGCGAATACTGCTACACAGTAACCGACAGCGAAGGCTGTGAAGCCAGTGACTGCATCACAGTAACAGAACCGGACGAAGCTCTTGAAGTGACTTCAGAAGTTTCGATCTTTCCAAGCGGTGACAACATTTCTTGCTTTGGAGCATGCGATGGGTCAATTGACCTAACTGTAACCGGTGGCGTTGATCCTTACAGCTTTGTTTGGAGAGATGAACAAGACAACGAAATCGCATTTACTGAAGACGTATCTGACCTCTGTGCCGGAGATTACGAAGTTCTCGTGACAGACGACAACGGTTGCGACACTACCTTACTCTTCACGCTCACAGAGCCAGACCAACTGGTAGTGAACACCGTGCTGTCCGATTACAATGGATTCAACATCACTTGTAATGGATTGAGTGATGGTTCACTCGAAGTTTCTGTCGAAGGTGGATCACCGGGTTACGAAATCAACTGGATAGACACTGCCACAACCAACCTGATTCTCACGGATATTCCCGCTGGAACTTACACGCTGAGTGTAGTTGACACCAACGGGTGTGAGCTGATTCAGCCGATTGAAGTTGTGGAGCCGGATCCGATTACTTTCGATCCTACGATCAACAACATTTCTTGTGATGGTGAAACCAACGGTTCCATCGAAGCCAACCCAATGGGTGGTACAGGTGACTATTTGGACATCGACTGGGACAATGGTGCTGTGGACACAACCTACATCTCAGACCTTACAGAAGGAGAGTACTGCATCGATCTTGAAGACACCAACGGCTGTCTGGCGGACACCTGCTTTAGCATCATCGAACCAGATCAACTCCTACTCGACTTTGATTCTGAAGATGCCACTTGCGGTCAGGCTAACGGTTCAATCGATTTGATAACTGAAGGTGGAACTGAGCCTTTCGATTTCGATTGGACAGGACCTAACGGTTTCACTGCCGACACTGAAGACCTCACTGATATTTTGGCTGGAACGTACAACGTTGTAGTTTCAGATGCTGCAGGATGTATCCAGTCTCTCGAAATCACAATTGACGGACCTCCAACGGTAACGGCTGATGCTTCTATTACTGATGTCGAGTGCGGAAATGATACAGACGGAGCGATTTCAATTATCGTAGAAAACACCATCGGTGATCCAACAATCACATGGACTGATAGCGAAGGAAACGAAGTTGGAACCGGAACCGAAATTACCGGACTTAGCTTTGGAGACTACACAGCAACAATCGAAGACACCAACGGATGCGTTTACGACTTCACTTTCAGTGTAGGCGGTTCTTCTCCAGTAGAGCCTGACTTTGATGTTTCGATCTATGACAACGGATACAACATCAGCACTCTCGGTGGAAATGACGGATTCATCAACACCGAGCTTTCTGGTGGCACTACTCCATACGACATTTCATGGACAGGCCCTAACGGATTCACTTCCGATCAATTGGACATAGATGAGTTGATTGCCGGTCAGTACACGCTGACTGTGACAGACGCGAATGGCTGTGTTTACGAGTTCATTGTAAATCTCACTGAACCTTCGGACCTAACTCTTCCAAATGGATTTACTCCTAACGGAGATGGATTCAACGACTTCTTCGTGATCCTCGGGCTGGAGCGCTATCCTGAAAATAATCTGAAGATTTTCAACCGCTGGGGAAATCTAGTGTACGAAAAAGAGAATTACGACAACACCTGGGCCGGTAACAACAACGATGGCGAGCAGCTTCCTGAAGGAACTTACTTCGCTGTCTTTACCACCGCAGATGGCACCGAGCTTAACACTTACGTAGACTTGAGAAGATAATGCCGATTAAAAGAAAAGAGACATGAAAAAAATATTACTCATAGCAACCGGAATTTGTATGGCAGTGGCCTTGCAAGCTCAGCAAGAGCTTCAGGTGAGCCAGTACATGTTCAATGGATTGTTCCTTAACCCGGCATACGCAGGCTCTCACGAGTACTTTAGTGCTTCTGCCCTGCACCGCAGCCAATGGGTCAATTTCGATGGAGCTCCAAGCACGCAGCTGGTGAGCATCGATGGACCGCTGGCAGACAACAAGCTTGGTGTGGGACTGATCGTTTCGAACGACAGAATTGGGATTACCAACCAATTCGAGGCCTCGGCTAATTTTGCCTACCACCTCGAGACTGGAGCGGGAAAACTATCCTTTGGCTTGAGGGCAGGACTGAGCATGTACAGTGCTGACTTCAATGAAATTCAAAACTGGGACGAAAACGATCCGGTTTATCAAAACGGGAACATCGAAAACCAGGCAATTCCAAAATTTGGAGCTGGGATTTATTACTACACCGACAAGTTTTACGCTGGCGTTTCAGTTCCAACAATTATTGCTGCCGATGACAACCTCATTCCCGAAGGATCTTCGCAAAGCTCATTTTTCGAAGAGCACTTTTTCCTGAATGCCGGTTACGTTTTTGAAACCAGCGGACCGATTGCGATAAAGCCGTCATTCCTGGCAAAGTATCAACAAGCTGCGCCCATGGAATTTGACATCAACTGCAATTTTTACTACAACAACTTCATCGGACTTGGAGTTGGTTACAGAACCGGAGATGCAGTTGTAGGAATGCTCGACATCAACATTACCAACCAGTTTAGAGTTGGGTATGCTTACGATTACACTCTTTCTGATATCAACGATTTCGCAAACGGGTCGCATGAAATCATGCTCGGCTTCGACTTTGGAAAGAACGTAGACATAAAAACAAGATCACCAAGATATTTTTAATAGATGATGAACTGGAGATTTTCACAAATACTTGTTCTGGCAACTCTCGGGATTCTACTGAGTAGTTGCGCTTCAATGTATCTGAAACAAGGTGCTGAAGCTCACGCCAACCTCAAATATGCCGAGGCAATTGAGAAGCTGGAGAAAGGTCTCGAAACCAGGCCAGACGCTGAAAAGCGACTGCTTCTTGCCGATTCCTACATCCAGACCAATCAGTACGAAAAGGCCGTTGGCGCATTTGAAAACGCCATGACTTCCGATAAAATCACAGATGAGGATAGACTGAATTATGGCCGCGCTCTGATGAGCACAGGAAATTACAACAAAGCTGAAAATGTATTTGAAGGCATTCTATCAAGAGATAGCGATAATGTGGTAGCTGAAAAGTTGAAAGAGTCATGCCGTAGAATCGCTGAAATGAAAAAGGATTCAACGCTCTACCAGGTAGATCAATTGATGATTCCGAGCCTGGTGACCTTCTACTCGCCCGTGCACTACAATGACGGTTTGTTGATTTCCGGTCAGGCTTCTGGTGGCGCCAAGAAAGACCCTTACAACAAACTCGCTTACCTGGACATCTACTACACCAAACTCGAAGGTGGAAAATGGTCTTCTCCCGAAAAAGTAGAGGGCATAAATGAATCTTACCACGATGCATTGCCAGCTGTTTCTGAAGATGGCAACACAATGATTTTGACTCGTAGCGACTACAACCCTGGCGGGAAATTGGCTGCTACAGATGAAAACTTCAACAACCCTCAGCTTTACTCGACTAAGAAAAACGCAGAAGGAAATTGGGAAGAACCCCAACCACTGCCTTTCAACGACAAAAATTCTATTGTTGCTCACCCGGCTTTGAACCACTCTGGAGATACACTCTATTTTTCCAGCAACATGGACGGAACCCGAGGCAAGATGGATATTTTCATGTCCACAATGGTGGATGGTGAGTGGACGACTCCGACAAATCTCACCGACAAAATCAACACTCCGGGCAATGAGGTTTTCCCAACGCTCAAAGGCTCAGACACTCTGTACTTTGCTTCTAATGCACAGCAGTCGTTGGGTGGATTAGACATTCTGTACAGTGTAAAAAAGAATGGCAAGTGGAGTGCGCCAATTCACATGGATTACCCAATCAACAGTGCTTACGATGATTTTGGGATTGTATTTAACGAAGATGGACAAACCGGTTACTTGAGTTCTAATCGCGACAAACAGGACCGCATCTATTCCTTCATGATTTTTGATCCGGACATTTTTGTTGAAGGGCTTGTGAACGACAAAGAATCTATGCAGCCGCTCAAGAACGCGACAGTGATCATTGAAAACATCACTGACGGGACTACGGATACGCTCAAGACAGATTCAGAAGGCAAGTTCAAAATGGAACTTAAACAAGGTAAAGATTACAAAATCACTGCTCTCAAAGACGATTATTTCAATGTGAGTACCAACGTTTCCACTAAAGACATCACTGAAGATGAAAAACTTCAGGTAGTTCTGGAAATGGAAGAGTTGATTGTTTCTGACCCTGATGATGGCGATGATGACACTGCAGACAATGAAAATGACGGTGATGATAAATCGGACTCAGGAGAGGACGATGCGGATGAGGACGACACTACAAAAAGTGATGATAAATCAGCAAAGTTCGACAATTACCCCTATGCAGTTCCTAACATCTACTGGGATTTCGATAAGGCTGTTGTGCGCGAGGATGCCAAACCTTATTTGAATCAACTCGTGAAAAAGCTAAAAGACAACCCAGGACTTCGAATCGAAATTCGATCGCACTGCGACTGCCGTGGAACAATGGAATACAACGATGACCTCTCTCAAAGAAGAGCGAGTGCTGTTGTGCGCTATCTGATTGCAAAAGGAATCGACAGAAGCCGATTGCTCTCGGAAGGGATGGGCGAAAGAGAGTTGAAAAACGATTGCGATTGTTCTGAAGGTCGTTACGCTTGTTCAGAAGCAAAACATCAGGAAAACCGAAGAACAGAGTTCATCGTTCTTGAGAAGAAATAGAATCAAACTTTATTCAAAAAGAAAGCCACTCCAGTTTGAAACCGGAGTGGCTTTCTTTATTGCGTTTCTTATCTGATGCCAAATTAAGCTGCCAACTCTTTCTTTTTAATCGTCTCCGCAAAAGTAGAATTGTTGATTTTGCTCGTAAGCCAAATTCTAAAGTCGAAATACTTAAACACGATCATGTCCTCAGGACGTTGAATAAGTTCCGAAAGCTGTTTCTGGAAATCAGAGAACACAGCCTTCTTGTCGATCACATTGTTGGTACGAATCAACTTCTTCATATTGTCCAACACCACTTTTTCCAACTCGTAGTCACGCTGACGCTTGTGTAGGTAACGCTGAGTTGCTTTGGTAATGTACTCGAGAAGATCGTAGTTCTTGAGTTCATAGTGCAAGACCAAATTAAACAGACGAGCGTAAGAATAAATATCCTGACGAAGCGTGTTCTCCTTATCGTTGAGCACTTTGTTGATCCAAAACAGTGACTGGTTGTATTCCCCGGCTACAAAGTAAACATAGGCGATGTAGTGATAGAACTTTAGTTGTTGCTCCTTGTGCAGCTTGCCTTCGTACTCTTCGAGGCCGTTCATAATCGACTGAATCACTTTCAGACCCTGCTTGGTGTTGCCGGTGAAAAGACACACCTGAAGCTCAGCGATTGAAGTAGTTTTGAAAATATTCACAAGAATATCTGTGCTCTTGAATGAGGAGTTCTCATTGGGAATATTCCGCATGGTCTCGATCATCGAAGTCGCCTTCTCATAATCCTTTTTATCAATGAGGCAAGTGAGAATGTTGCTAAGCGTTCGTGTGTATCGTTTGCTGAGATCAGATTTCACCTTTGGATTGTCATCGAGGATTTCCTTTACCCTCATAAATTTCTTGTAGGCTTCTTCATACTCTGCATTGGCAAGATGACAAAAGCCCTGTGTGTAGTAACAAATTGTGGCAGCCCTTCGTGAGATGGCTGTATTTTTCCCTACAATCAGTGGGTGTTGAGCAATTTCGTCCACCAGATTTTTGTCCTCCTCATCTCGTACATATCCGCCACTGCGGAAAACATAATTGATTTTCGAGTAAAGGACGTGATAGGCCGCAAGGTTTCTAAGTTTCTCAATCACTTCTTGTTCTTCCTTGATTAGCGTATCCAAATCTTTTGTGAACTGTCCATCCTCATAAGCTTCTTCCAGGAGCATTTTTTCCCAACTGATCAATTCAAAGAGAAAATAAAACTTCTCATGTGCAATGGCTTGTTTTTTAGCTCTCATCAAAAACTTGTTGCACTCCTTAAAAAGTGCCTTTTTGTAAAGAATCTCGATATTTTTTATCTCCTGCTTGAGGATTGAGCTAATGCTGTCATCTGAATGGTAGGCTCTCAGGCTTTTCAGAATAAGCTTGTAGAGGTGATTCTTTTCTGAAGGCAGGTGTTTGATGAAGGTCTCTCCCTCAAAGTCCTTTTTAATAGCCTCTTCGTCATAAGAGTCTTGATTGTCTATTGCATCAAAAATCTTCAGATAGTTTTTCTCACCGCTCTGCAACGAAGAAGAAAGCTTGAAAAATCGCTTCTCTGATTTTGTTAGCGAGTGAATAAGATCGAATAACTCTGTTGATGGTTTCATAAACTGGATTTCAGACTGTAAAAACTCAAAATGATGTTGTTCTTGCTAACCTGAGTTTTCACCTGCTTCTAAAGTGAAAAGTTAGCTTTCCAATCGAATGTTTTACAAGGGCAAAAATAAATACCCTAATCGAACGATCATTTTTGACATAAATATTCAGCAGAACCCTTATCAAACAGGCAAATTTAAGAGGGATCTACTGAGCAATTTCCATAATGAAAAATCACTAACTTGTGCTTGATCGCAGTATTCTACCGGTCTTTTAGCATTTCAAATATTCGCAAAATAAGTTATGGAATCAATTTTTCGCTCTCTCTCAGTCTTATTACTTACAGTATTAACAAACAGCGCTTTCGCTCAGAGCTCGGCAAATTGCAGCCACCAACATGCCCACAAATCGATGGCGACTTCCCAGGCGGACATTCTCAGGAGCGATACGATAGACCTTAAGTCAATTCACCTTGATTTAGACTTTACCAACTTCAGCGAGCAAACGCTCAAAGCTTCAGCTCTCATCGAGTTCGAAGCCGTAATTGATGGGGTCAACTGGCTCAATCTTGATTTGCTCGGTTTCACTGTAGACTCAATATTACTCGATGGAGAGTTGGCCGATTTTAACTACGAGTCTCCCCTTTTGGGAATTGATCTCTCCGAGAATTTGTCGGCAGGTGAACAAAGCCAGGTAGAGGTCTTCTATCAGGGCCAACCGCAGCAAGACGCATCAGGTTGGGGCGGCTTTTACTGGAGCAGCAACTTCGCGTTCAATCTCGGTGTTGGATTCGCAGCTGATCCCCACAACTACGGCAGGGCCTGGTTCCCTTGCTTCGATAATTTTGTGGAACGATCTACTTTCACTTTTTCCGTACTGACTGATCAGGGAAAAACAGCCATTTGCAATGGTGAAAAAATCAGCTCTGAATCGGTCGGGCAGGATAGTTTGCTCACCACCTGGAGCATGGATGACGAAATTCCTTCTTACCTAGCTTCTATTGCCGTTGGCAACTACAGCGAAATCAATCAGCTGCTGACAGATTTTTATGGTGATGAAGTGCCCGCAATGCTCGCAGCGCCAGAATCGAATGCTGCGAACGTGACCAACTCTTTTGTGAACCTCGAGGCGAACCTTCAATCTTTTACAAATCGTTACGGGCCTTACATGTGGAATCGCATTGGATACGTTTTCGTACCGTTCACGGGTGGTGCCATGGAGCATGCAACAAACATTGCCTATCCATTGAGTTTTGCGGATGGAAGCCTCGCTTACGAAACGCTCATGGCTCACGAGTTTGCTCACAACTGGTGGGGAAATCTGGTGACTTGCAGAACTGCCGAAGACATGTGGATCAACGAAGGCATGGCTTCGTTCAGTGAAGCTGTCTTTTTGGAAGATGTTTACGGTGAGGCCGAATACACTGAATATATAAAGTCGAACCATCGAAATGTCTTGCTCTTTGCCCACACACAAGATGGTGGAGAGCACCGCGCCATTTCAGGGATACCTCACGAATACACTTACGGAAGTCATGTTTACAACAAAGGAGCCGATGTGGCAAACGCCCTGAGAGTCTACATGGGCGATGAAGACTTCTTCGAAGCCAGTTCAGACTTTATGGAAGAGTACGCCTACTCCGATGTTTCAAGTGAAAACATGCGCGATTTTTTCGATTCTTACACCGATGCTAATATCGTTGAGTTTTTTGATAGATGGATTTTTGCACCCGGCTATCCCGAATTTTCTATTGATTCTGCAGTGGTCAGCAGCGCTGGTGAAAGTTGGGAAATTGGGCTCCACATTTCTCAGAAACTTCACTTTGCTCCTGAGTTCTATCAGGGAGTGCCACTGGCAGTGACTGTGATGGACAACGAGAGAAACACTGAAACCGTTGAGATCATTACTGACGGTGAGTACACAACAACTACAATCAACACTTCAATTGAGCCAGCCCGTGTTTTCCTGAACTTCAATCATAAGATCAGTCTGGCCATTTTGGCTGAAGAAAAGCACATTGGAGATACGGGAATCGATACTTTCTCGGATGCAGAATTTCGCGCTGACGTTGACGAACTTGCTGCAGGAGACTCTCTGTGGATGCGCGTTGAAAATCATTTTGTTGCCCCGGAGCCCGAGCAGTCTCAAGTGGAGTTTCACATCAGCACCGATCGCTTTTGGAGAATTGATGGCTTCTTTCCTGAGTCGCTCGTAGCTAGTGGTAGGATTGAATTTTACGGCAACTCTGGAAACAACAAGTTCATCGACCCTTCTTTTTTCGAAACACTTTTCCAGAGCGGAAGAACAGAGGATAGCTTAATCGTTGTTCACCGCTCCAGCCCTGCAGAACCGTGGGAGGAAGTAGAAAGCTACTCCACTCAAACTGCCGGCTCCAGCACAGATGGATTTGGTTGGCTGGATTTTGAAAACCTAGAACGCGGTGATTATGCCTGGGCATTTCGAACAGGATTAACCAGCATTGCAGAAAACAGCCTCGAAAACAAGGTCGAAATTTTTCCAAATCCCACTTTCGACAAGTTGACTGTGCAATTTGAAAGTACGCTCTCTGTGGTAACATTTAGTGATCTTTCGGGCAAGATCATCGGAAATTTCAAGAATCTGGATTCAACAAGGACTGAACTACAAATTGGATCGCTCAATGCCGGTCTCTACATCGTACGTGGATTCGACAAGAAAGGCAATCTCCTTTTCGTGGAACAAGTGGTAAAGCAGTAGTTCGAATCAGAACTATCTTCCGAATCGGAAGTTTTTCCCTGGATAGTAAGCCATTTTACCAAGTTGCTCTTCGATTCGAAGAAGCTGGTTATACTTTGCAATCCTGTCTGAACGCGAAGCCGAGCCGGTCTTGATCTGGCCTGTGTTGAGCGCTACTGCCAGGTCTGCAATTGTAGTATCAGCAGTTTCTCCAGAGCGATGACTGATCACCGATGTATACTGATGAGCTTTGCCGAGGTTTACCGCGTCAATCGTTTCAGTGAGCGTTCCAATTTGGTTGAACTTGATCAAAATGGAATTTGCAATTCCTTCATTGATTCCTCTCTGAAGTCTGTTCACGTTTGTCACAAAAAGGTCGTCACCAACGAGCTGGCATTTGTCGCCTATTGCCTTCGTTAGCTCTTGCCAACCGGTCCAGTCGTCTTCATCGAGTCCGTCTTCAATTGAAGCAATCGGGTACTTTTCAACCCACTCCTTCCAGAAATTCACCATCTCTGAAGAAGTCAGCTTTTCGCCTGTTGAAGCGAAATGATATTTTTTTTCCTCCTTGTTGTAAAACTCAGAGCTCGCAGCGTCAAGTGCGATCAGAATGTCTTCACCTGGTTTGTAGCCCGCTTTTTCGATTGCTGTCAAAACAAATTCGATCGCCTCGTCATTCGACTTTAGAGCTGGCGCAAACCCTCCTTCGTCACCAACATTCGTTGAGTGGCCGTTGTCTTTCAGTACTTTTTTGAGGGTGTGAAAAACCTCAGTACCCATTCTCAAACCTTCAGAAAATGATTGAGCTCCAACCGGCATAATCATGAATTCCTGAATGTCAATTGCGTTGTCTGCATGCGATCCACCATTGAGAATATTCATCATCGGTACTGGAAGCGTATTGGCATTCACTCCTCCGAGGTAACGGTAAAGTGGAAGTCCAAGCGTATCAGCAGCGGCTTTGGACACAGCCAATGAAACACCGAGAATGGCATTTGCCCCGAGATTGGATTTATTGTCGCTTCCGTCAATCCCAACCATTGCACGATCGATCAGGTTTTGCTCAAAGATCGAAGCACCGTTGAGCTCTTCATCCAAAGTCGTGTTGATATTATCAACTGCACGCATCACGCCTTTGCCCATGTATCGTCCAGCGTCACCATCCCGAAGCTCCACTGCTTCGTGAACTCCTGTGCTCGCTCCCGATGGAACTGCAGCTCTACCCATTATTCCTTGCTCAGTGTAAACGTCAACCTCTACGGTGGGATTTCCACGGGAGTCTAAAATTTGACGTCCCTGGATCTTCGCGATATAACTCATTTCTTAGCTTACTTTTTCTTTGGTTTGAGAAGCGATCATTTCGATAAATTGATCGAAGAGGTAGCGCGAATCGTGAGGTCCTGCTGCAGCTTCAGGGTGGTACTGCACACTGAATGCATTTTTACCTTTCACCTTGATTCCGGCTACAGAATGGTCATTGAGGTGTTCGTGAGTGATCTCCACCTTGTCACTATCTTCTGCAGACGACTTGCTCACCACAAACCCGTGATTTTGCGAAGTGATCTCGCACTTACCAGTTTCGAGGTTTTTAATTGGGTGATTAATTCCTCTGTGCCCATTGAACATTTTTTCAGTTTTGAGACCCTGACTCAAAGACATTAGCTGATGTCCCAGGCAGATTCCAAAACAGGGGATTCCAGAATCGATCAACTCACCAACCACTTTGATCTCGTCTGCCATAGAAGCCGGATCACCAGGTCCATTTGAAAACATAATGCCATCGGGGTTCCAGGCCTTCACTTCTTCAGTAGTCGCCTTCATCGGGAAAACCTTGACGAATGCATCGCGTTCTGCTACCATCCTCAAGATGTTGGTCTTCGTCCCATAGTCAAATGCGGCCACGCGATACTTAGCAGCTGGATCGCCAAACTCGTAAGCCTCTTTACAGGTTACTTTAGAAGAAAGCTCCAGACCTTCCATAGAAGGTGTTTCTTTGAGCTGATCTTTTAGTTTGTCGATATCTGTAGTCTCTGAGGAGATGATGCAGTTCATGGCACCTTTCTGACGAATGTGGCGAACGAGTGCACGCGTATCCACATTGCAAATTGCAACGACACCATCCCTCAGGAAGTAATCGTTTAGTGAGCACTCTCCACTTGCACGGCTAAAAATGGCCGAGTAATTCTTGGTTACCAATCCGGCAATCTTGATGCTGTCCGATTCGATTTCATCGGTGTGCACACCGTAGTTTCCGATGTGGGCTGTAGCCATCACCAAAACCTGGCGGTAGTACGAAGGGTCTGTGAAGATCTCCTGATAGCCGGTCATACCGGTATTGAATGCGATTTCTCCGGTAGTTGTGCCAATGGCTCCGGCAGCATAGCCATTAAAAACAGTTCCATCCTGAAGAACTAAAACGGCTGGTGTGTGGTGGTGTTTTTCGTTCATGACGCAAAGATAATTCTTAAAATTTCCCGCAAGGAGCGGCAATGGACAATTTATTCACGTCCAATTCACATTGGGAGTTTGGACATAAAAAAAGGGACAACTCTAGCGAGTCATCCCTTTTATTTCGTGTTTGGAGAATCAATTTATTCACCTTTCTTATCGTCTTTTTTGTCATCCTTCTTCTCTTCTTTGGATGCATCTGCTTTCGGTTCAGACTTCTTAGAGTCGTCTTCCTTTTTATCTTCAGCTTTTGGTTCTGCAGCTTTCTCTTCTTTAGGAGCTGCAGCTTTTGCTTCTGGTTTAGATTCAGCTTTAGGAGCTTCTTTCTTTTCCTCAGCTGGCTTCTCAGCAGTCTTAGTTTCTGCTTTGGCCTCTTTGCTTTCAGCTTTCGGAGTTTCCTCAGATTTTTCTGAAGTCGCTTTATCCTCAGCAGAACCTGACGTTGATTTCTTCTTCGCTCCACCTCTTCGGCTTCTTCTCGTCTTTTTCTTCTCTTCCTGAGTGTAGATGTCGTTGAAGTCTACCAACTCGATCATGCACATTTCAGCAGCATCTCCAAGTCTGAACCCAGTGCGAATGATTCTGGTAAATCCACCCGGACGATCAGCAACCTTAGGAGCCACTTCGCGGAACAGTTCAGTTACAGCATCTTTGCTTTTGAGATAAGTGAATACCGTTCTTCTAGAGTGAGTGGTATCGAGCTTTGACTTGGTGATCAACGGCTCAACATACTTTCTCAACGCCTTGGCTTTGGCAACCGTAGTGTTGATTCTCTTGTGCTGGATCAGCGAACAAGCCATGTTCGACAACATTGCTTTTCGGTGCGCTGGTTTTCTACTCAGGTGATTAAATTTCTTCCCGTGTCTCATTGCTCTATAGGTGTTCTAAAATAAGAGAGTTCTCCTATTCCTTTAAAATTACTCTTTATCAAGTTTGTATTTGGACACATTCATTCCGAATGACAATCCTTTATTTTCAACCAAATCCTCTAGCTCAGTGAGTGACTTCTTACCGAAGTTTCTGAACTTGAGCAGGTCGTTTTTATTGTAAGAAACCAAATCTCCAAGCGATTCGATGTCCGCTGCTTTGAGGCAGTTGAGTGCTCTCACAGAAAGATCCATGTCAACGAGTTTCGTTTTGAGAAGCTGTCTCATGTGGAGAGAAGACTCATCAAACTCTTCCGTTTCTGCCTTCTCCTCATTGTCGAGAGTAATCCTCTCATCAGAGAAAAGCATGAAGTGGTGGATAAGAATTTTCGCAGCCTCTTGAAGTGCATCTTTCGGAGAAATTGAACCGTCACCTGAAATTTCGATGAGGAGCTTTTCGTAATCCGTTTTCTGCTCTACCCTGAAGTTTTCAATGTTGTAGCGAACGTTTCTGATCGGAGTAAAAATCGAATCAATAAAGATTGTTCCTACCGGAGCGTTGCTAGTTTTGTTTTCTTCAGCAGGCACGTATCCACGACCTTTTCCAATATTCAACTCGATGTTGAGCTTCACAGAAGAATCCATGTTGCAAATCACGTGGTCTGGGTTGAGCACCTGAAAAGCAGAAGTGAATTTACCGATATCTCCAGCGGTCCAGGTATCCTGTCCACCGATAGTTACGGCTACTTTCTCACTATCTGTACCTTCGATCTGCTGCTTAAAACGCACTTGTTTTAGGTTCAACACGATCTCGGTAACATCTTCAATCACACCTTTAATGGTGCTGAATTCGTGATCAACGCCTTCGATTTTCACTGAAGTGATGGCAAATCCTTCCAAAGAGGAAAGGAGGATCCTTCTCAGTGCATTACCAACGGTAATCCCGAAACCGGGCTCGAGTGGACGGAATTCGAACTGACCGTGAAAGTCGTCCGAATCAATCATTATTACTTTATCAGGCTTTTGAAAATCTAAAATTGCCATATCAGTGTGGGTAAATATTATTTAGAGTACAACTCGACAATCAACTGTTCTTTGATGTTTTCTGGGATTTGTTCTCTTTCAGGAGAAGCCAAAATCACACCTTTCATCTCTTGTTTGTCAAAGTCGAGCCAATCGTGTTTATTGCTGCTTTGAGAGAGTGAGCTTGTCACTACTTCCAAAGACTTTGAGCGCTCTCTGATTGCCACTTCGTCTCCAACTCTTACGTGGAAAGAAGGGATGTTAGTGAGCTTACCGTTCACTAGTACGTGACGGTGGTTCACCAACTGGCGAGCTGCTCTTCTGGTAGGAGCTAAGCCAAGGCGAAAGACTACGTTATCGAGTCGCATTTCGCACATCTGCAAAAGCACTTCACCGGTAATACCAGTTTTTGAGTTCGCTTTCTTGAACATATTCTCAAATTGGCGCTCCAAAATACCGTAAGTGTATTTTGCTTTTTGCTTTTCAGCCAATTGCATTGAATATTCAGATTGCTTTGACCTTCTGCGATCGTTACCGTGTTGCCCAGGAGGATAGTTCTTTTTCTCCAAAACTTTATCCGGGCCGAAAATAGGTTCTTTAAACCTTCTCGCAATCTTAGACTTTGGTCCTGTATATCTTGCCATTTTAAACTGTTGTTTCTTCTTTAAAAAATGTGATTATACCCTACGTTTCTTTGGAGGGCGGCAACCGTTGTGCGGCATTGGCGTTACATCGATGATCTCAGTTACTTCCACACCGTTGTTGTGCAAAGTTCGAATAGCAGATTCACGTCCTGATCCTGGTCCTTTAACGTATACTTTAATCTTTCTAAGTCCAAGATCATAGGCTTCTCTTGCACATTCTTCTGCAGCTACCTGAGCTGCGTAAGGTGTGTTTTTCTTCGATCCTCTAAATCCCTGCTTACCTGCAGATGACCATGAAATTACCTGGCCTTGTGCATTGCACACAGAGATGATGATATTGTTGAAAGACGCCTGGATGTGAGCTTCGCCCACTGCTTCCACTTTGACGTTTTTCTTCTTTTGTTTCTTAATATTCTTCGCCATATCGCAATATGATTATACTACCGATTACTTGGTAACCTTTTTCTTGTTAGCAACTGTTTTTCTACGTCCTTTTCTGGTACGGCTGTTGTTTTTGGTACGCTGTCCGCGAAGTGGCAATCCACTTCTGTGACGAATGCCACGGTAGCTACCAATGTCCATCAAACGCTTAATATCAGACTGCATTTCCGAACGCAACGCACCTTCAACCTTGATTGCAGAGATAGTCTCTCTGATCTTGGTCAACTCGTCATCGTTCCATTCTTCTACTTTTTTGTTCTCGTCAACACCTGCAGACTCGAGGATCTCTTGAGCTCTGCTGCGTCCGATTCCGTAGATGTAAGTTAATCCGATTACTCCGCGTTTGTTTCTCGGTAAATCGATTCCTGCTATTCTCGCCATAACTTATTTTTTAAGCACTGCGCAATCACTGCGCAAGTGACATCTTTTTATCCTTGACGTTGTTTAAATTTTGGGTTCTTCTTGTTAATCACGTACAAGCGACCCTTTCTTCTCACGATCTTGCAATCTGCAGAACGCTTTTTAATTGATGCTCTAACTTTCATGGTTACTTATTTATATCGGTAAGTAATTCTTCCTTTTGTCAAATCGTATGGAGACATTTCCACTTTCACTTTATCCCCTGGCAAAATCTTGATGTAGTGCATTCTCATCTTACCAGAAATGTGGGCTACAATGGTGTGTCCATTCTCGAGTTCCACTTTGAACATTGCGTTCGAAAGTGCCTCTAAAATAGTTCCGTCTTGTTCTATTGACGCTTGTTTCGCCATACTTAATTTATACTCTCGTTTTTAAAACTTCTTCAACAAATTCATACGTTGATAAAACTTCCGCCTTCTCTTTTCCAACGGCTATGTTGTGTTCGTAATGAGCCGATGGTTTGCCGTCTGCAGTTTTGATGGTCCATCCATCCAATGACTGCTTCACTCTTCTTTTCCCCATATTGATCATCGGCTCAACAGCAATCACCAAACCTTCTTTTAGCTTCATGCCATTTCCCTGCCTACCGTAATTGGGTACTTCTGGGGCTTCGTGCAATTCTCGTCCCAATCCGTGTCCAACCAACTCTCTAACGACTCCATAGCCATGCTCTTCTGCATAAGACTGAATAGTGTAGCCTATATCTCCAAGCCTGTTGCCTTCGATAGCTACTTCAACTCCTTTCAAAAGCGATTCCTTAGTTACTTCAAGTAACTTCCTCACTTCTTCAGAGATTTCACCTACTGGGAATGTATATGCAACATCACCGTAGAAACCATTCAACAACACTCCGCAATCAACGGAAACGATATCACCACTTTCAAGTGGTTTATCACTAGGTATTCCGTGGACAACTTCATCATTCACTGAGGTACACAAAGAATTTGGAAAACCACCATAACCTTTAAATCCAGGCTCTGCATTGTGATCTCTAATAAACTCTTCGGCAACCTTATCAAGTTCCAGAGTTGTAACTCCGGGCCTGATTAATTTGGCTACCTCAGCCAGCGTTTTACCAACAAGTAAAGAACTTTCTCTTATTTGCTCTATCTCTTCTCGCGTCTTGTAATAAACTTTCGCCATTCCGCGCTATCCCTTCTTCTTATCCAGCTATTCCACTAACGGAGGAAGACGTTCTTCCTCTCATTTTTCCGGATTTCATCAATCCATCGTAGTGTCTTGAAAGCAAGTAACTATCGATTTGCTGCAACGTGTCCAGTACCACACCTACCATGATCAGTAGTGAAGTACCTCCAAAGAATATTGCAAAGGACTGAGTCGATGTCAATCCAAGCGACATTACAATGGCCGGCAAAATTGCTAAAAATGCCAGAAATATCGACCCCGGAAGCGTAATTCTTGATAAAATATTATCCAAAAACTCTGCAGTCGGCCTTCCAGGCTTCACTCCGGGCACAAAGTTTCCGTTTCTTTTCAAGTCATCTGCAATCTGATTTGGGTTCACTGTGATTGCAGTATAGAAATATGTAAAGACAATGATCATCAATGCAAAGATGATATTGTACCAAAGTCCATTAAAATCAGAAAGAGATGCCATCACCGCGCTATCGCGGAATGTATCAGTATTCTGCAAGTAAAGAGGCACAAACATAATTGCCTGGGCAAAGATGATTGGCATCACACCTGCACTGTTCACTCGCAACGGAATGTATGATCTGGCAGACTCTCCTGCCGGCATATTGCCTGGTCCCATATTCATTCTCGCTGAGTTCACTGGCACTCTTCTCACACCCATTACCAAAAGAACTGAAGCTCCAATTACTACAAGCAATGCAGCAATTTCGATGATGTAGAAGTAGAACGAAGTTCTTGTAGCTTCCTGGATCAGTGCTTGCGGCAATGTCGCAATGATACCGATCATGATCAGAAGCGAAATTCCGTTTCCAACTCCTTTATCTGTAATTTTCTCACCCAACCACATGATGAAAAGTGTACTGCAAGTGAGAATTGTCACTGCAGAGAACCACCAAAAGCCATCTGGATTTGGCACCGCTCCATCAACACCTACAACTGTAGAAGCGAGGTAACCTGGCGCTTGCACCAAAGTGATCGCAATCGTCAGGAAACGCGTGTATTGGTTAATTTTCTTTCTTCCACTTTCTCCTTCTTTTTGCATCTTTTGAATGGCCGGCACGGCAATTCCCATCAACTGCATGATGATGGAAGCCGAGATGTAGGGCATAATTCCGAGTGCAAAAATTGAGGCTCTGGTAAAAGCTCCACCCGTAAACAGTGATAGCAAATCCATGAGTCCACCGCCACCAGCTTGCGAGTTGCTAGCAAGAGCAGCGGAGTTCACGCCTGGAAGCACGATGAACGAACCAACTCGATAAATCAGGATCAGCCCGAGGGTGATCAAGATTTTCTTTCTCAGTTCCTCGTGTGCCCAGATATCTTTCAGTTTTTGGATAAAGTCTTTCATAATGCAGAGTAAAGTGGGATTAGTTAAAGTGTTTTTGTCTCACCGCCCAAATCTTCAATTGCTTTTTTGGCTGAGCCAGAAAAAGCATGGCAGGTTACATTGACTTTGGTTTTCAGTTCACCACGTCCAAGAATTTTTACCAAATCCTTCTTGCGAGCAATTCCATTCTCAACCAAAATCTCAGGAGTAATGTCGGTGATCTTTTTGCGATCAGCCAATTCCTGAATAGTGTCGAGGTTTACCCCTTTATACTCTACTCGGTTACGGTTTTTAAAACCAAATTTTGGCACTCTACGCTGCAAAGGCATTTGACCACCTTCAAATCCGATTTTGGATTTGTAACCTGATCTTGACTTCGCTCCTTTGTGTCCACGAGTTGAAGTTCCGCCTTTTCCGGATCCTTCACCGCGACCAATTCGCTTGCCTTTTTTTACAGCACCATCTGCGGGCTTCAAGCTGCTTAAGTTCATGTCTTTTTAGTTATCTGATTGATGACTTTTCTTACTTCTTTTCCACCTTTACCAGGTGGTTCACCTTATTGATCATCCCCTGGATCTGCGGTGTCAATTCTTTCTCAACAGGTACGTTCAATTTTCTCAAACCAAGTGCCTGGATCGTCTTTTTTTGACGCAAAGGTTGGTTGATTACGCTACGTACTTGAGTAACTAATACTTTAGCCATGGCTGTGTTTTTATCCGTTAAATACTTTTGACACACTAATTCCACGCAAGTCTGCAATCTCTCTGGCATCTCTAAGATCATTGAGCGCTTGCATAGTTGCTTTCACAACGTTGTGCGGGTTTGAAGAACCGAGTGACTTTGCAAGTACATCGGTAATCCCAACACTTTCGAGCACAGCACGCATTGCACCTCCGGCAATTACTCCAGTACCATGAGAGGCTGGACGTAGCAAAACTCTGGCTCCTGCATACTTTCCTCTTTGAGTGTGAGGAATAGTTCCGTGAAGGATTGGCACCTCAACCAGGTTTTTCTTGGCATCGTCAATTCCTTTGGCAATGGCTTCTGCCACTTCTTTTGCTTTTCCGAGGCCGTGTCCTACTACCCCGTTTTCGTTTCCAACTACAACAATTGCCGAGAAGGTGAAGGTACGTCCACCTTTTGTCACTTTCGTCACACGGTTTACGGCTACCAAACGGTCCTTCAGTTCAACGTCTGTAGATTTGATCATTTTATTTTCTTTCGCCATCGTAATTGCTTATTAAAATTTGAGACCACCTTCGCGGGCAGCTTCTGCCAAAGATTTAACTCTTCCGTGGTACAAATATCCGTTGCGGTCAAAGACTACTGTTTCTACCCCAGCTGCTTTTGCTTTTTCGGCAATTGCTTTACCTACTGCAGTAGACTGGCCTGCTTTGTTTCCACGGTCCTTTTCATCAAAGGCCAGCGAAGAAGCTGAAGCCAGTGTAACACCTTTTGAGTCGTCAATTACCTGAGCATAAATCTGCTTATTGCTTCGGTAAACCGACAGTCTCGGACGTTCGGAAGTTCCAAGAACTTTCTTGCGAACTCTCCTTTTGATTTTGCTGCGTCTTTCAACTTTTTGTGCTGTCATCTCTCAACTATTATTTTGCTGCAGATTTACCTGCTTTTCTTCTAATGTATTCACCCGCATAACGTACACCTTTACCTTTGTATGGCTCAGGTTTGCGCAAAGATCGGATTTTTGCGGCAACCTGCCCAATCACTTGTTTGTCGTGTGACTCAAGCGTGATAGTAGGGTTTTTACCTTTCTCAGTTTGGGCGTCAACTTTGATTTCTTTTGGCATCTCAAACACAATCGGGTGTGAGTAACCAAGTGCAAGCTCCAGGAGTTGTCCCTGAACCTTGGCGCGGTATCCTACCCCAACAAGCTCCAATTGCTTTTTGTAACCTTCAGAAACGCCTTCTACCATGTTAGCGATCAAAGCACGATAGAGTCCGTGTTTTGCTTTCAATTCCTGAGATTCGTTGGCGCGCTCGAGAGTCAGCTCGTTATCTTCTACTTTCACAGTGATGTCTGGGCTAATCTCTTGCTGAGATTCTCCTTTAGGACCCTTCACAGTAACGATGTTGTCTTTTACTGAAACTTCAATCTTGTCGCCAAGTGTTATCAGTGCTTTACCTACTCTAGACATTTTACTTGCTTTTTCAATGATTTAGTAAACGTAGCAGAGAACTTCACCACCTACCTTCAACTCCTTTGCTTCTTTATCAGTCATCACACCGCTAGATGTAGAGATGATGGAAACACCGAGGCCATTAAGCACTCGTGGAAGGCTGTCTGATCCTCTGTATTTTCTCAGACCCGGAGTACTCACTCTTTGAAGGCGAGTAATTGCCGGCTTCTTGGTTTTAGGATGATACTTAAGGGCAATTTTGATAATTCCCTGTTTGTTGTCATCCTCAAACTTATAGTTAAGGATATATCCTTTGTCAAAGAGAATCTTTGTGATGTCTCTTTTGAGGTTTGATCCAGGAATATCCACTACCCTATGGCCTGCCATTTGGGCGTTTCTGATTCTGGTCAAATAATCTGCTATCGGATCGCTAAACATGATGTATATAAATTATTCTCTTTCTATTCTACTTGTTTACCAGCTGGCTTTTTTGACGCCAGGAATCAATCCGTTCAGCGCCATCTCTCTGAAAGTAACTCGAGAAACTCCAAACTGACGCATGTAACCGCGAGGACGACCTGTCAGTTGACAGCGGTTGTGAAGGCGCACTTTAGATGAATTCTTTGGGAGCTTTTGTAGTGCTTCCCAGTCTCCTTCTTCTTTCAGTTGCTTGCGCTTTTCGGCATATTTTTCAACCATGCGCTGTCTTTTGCGCTCTCTGGCTTTCATTGATTCTTTTGCCATGTCTTCTTTTATTTTTTGGTGAATGGAAATCCGAAACTTGTCAGCAATGCCTTGGCTTCTTCGTTGGTCGGAGCCGAGGTAACAATGGTGATGTCCATTCCCGTTATATTTTTCACTTTATCCAAATCGATTTCAGGGAAGATGATTTGCTCTTTCACACCGAATGTGAAGTTCCCTCTTCCGTCAAATCCAGATGCTTTCACACCGCGAAAATCTCGAGTACGAGGAAGTGCAACAGCGATCAAACGATCGAGGAATTCGTACATCTTCTCACCGCGAAGTGTTACTCTTGCTCCAATTGGCATCCCTTTTCTCAACTTGAAGTTAGAGATATCCTTCTTAGAGTAAGTTGGCACAGCTTTCTGACCGGAGATGATTGTCAGTTCTTCAACTGCTGTATCAATCATTTTCTTGTCGGCCACAGCTTTTCCAAGTCCCTGATTGATGCAAATCTTCTCGATTTTTGGCACCTGCATAGGGCTCTTGTACTCAAATTCTTTTTCGAGGCCTGCTCTAATTTCCTCTTCGTACTGTTTGCGGAGTCTTGGTTGATAGCTCATTACTTAATTTCCTCCCCTGATTTTTTTGAGTAACGCGTCAGCTTTCCGTTCTCACCTGGTTTTCTTCCCACGCGAGTTGCGTTACCCTGGTTATCAATTACCATTAAGTTAGACACGTGTAGTCCTGCTTCCGTTTTGGTGATACCACCTTGCGGATTAGTAGCACTGGGCTTTACGTGCTTGGAAATCATGTTCACGCCTTCCACAATGGCACGGTCCTTCTTAGTGAGGACTTCCACCACTTTGCCTTCCTGGCCTTTGTGGTTACCGGCAATGACTCTTACCTGATCTCCTTTTCTGATATGAAATTTCTTTCGCATCGCTAATTTCTATTTACAGCACCTCAGGTGCCAATGAAACGATTCTCATAAACGCTTTCTCTCTGAGCTCTCTGGCTACAGGTCCGAAAATACGTGTACCACGCATTTCTCCAGCGGCATTCAACAGTACTGCAGCGTTGTCATCAAAGCGGATATAACTTCCGTCTGCTCTGCGCACTTCTTTTTTTGTTCTAACCACAACTGCAGTTGAAACTGTTCCTTTCTTCACGTTTCCGCTTGGCATAGCATCCTTAACGGACACTACAATTTTGTCACCTATAGAGGCGTAGCGTCTTTTGGTTCCGCCCAGCACGCGGATGCAAAGCACTTCTTTTGCCCCGCTGTTGTCTGCTACTTTTAATCTGCTTTCTTGTTGTACCATGGCATTATTATTTTACAGCCTCTTAATTACTTGGCTTTTTCCAAAATTTCAACCAGTCGCCAGCACTTTCTTTTGCTCAATGGACGGGTTTCCATAATTCTTACGGTATCGCCAATATTGCACGAGTCTTCCTCATCGTGTGCAATAAATCGCTTTGTCTTTTTCAAGAACTTTCCGTACTTCTGGTGCTTTTCCTTACGCTCCACGGATACGACTATCGAGCGATTCATTTTGTTACTGGTCACCACACCAATTCTCTCTTTTCTAAGATTGCGTTTTTCCATTGCTCAAAAATTACTTTTCAGCCTTTTCGTTGTTAACTTTTCTGGCGTTGATCTCTGTCAAAATTCGCGCGACATCTCTTCGGGCGGTTCTGATCTGCATCGGGTTTTCAACTCCCGAAACAGCGTTGTTGAACTTCAACTTGGCCATAGCAGCACGCTGCTCTGACAGTTTATCCTGAAGATCGCTCTCCGAAAGTTCTTTAAGTTCTGCTGGTTTCATATTCGGATTCTATTATTCGATGTAATCTGGACGAACTACAAATTTTGTTTTTACCGGAAGCTTTTGCGATGCCAAACGGAGTGCTTCTTTAGCAACTTCCAATGGTACACCTGAAGCTTCGAACATGATGCGGCCTGGCTTCACAGGAGCTACCCAATGACTTGGAGCACCTTTACCCTTACCCATACGCACTTCTGCCGGCTTTGAGGTGATCGGCTTGTCTGGAAAAATGCGGATCCAAACTTTACCTTCCCTTTTCATGTATCTGTTCAAAGCGATACGTGCAGCCTCAATCTGGCGAGAGGTAATAAAACCTTCTTCCATTGTTTTGATGCCGAAAGATCCAAATGCAATACGCGAACCGCGATGTGCCAGGCCTTTGATGCGGCCCTTCTGCATCTTTCTGAATTTCGTCCTTTTTGGCTGTAGCATTTTTCTAAGCTTTTATAATCGTTGTCCTATTTTTATTTTCTTCTTCCTCCGCGAGGTTTTCTTCCACCACCACGTTGCTTCTGCTGTCCTGCAGTCGGAGAAAGATCTCTCTTACCGTAAATCTCTCCTCTCATGATCCATACTTTCACGCCAATACGTCCGTAGGTCGTGTGCGCTTCCGAAATAGCGTAGTCGATGTCAGCGCGGAATGTGTGCAATGGCACTCTTCCGTCTTTGTAACTCTCAGTACGAGCCATATCTGCTCCGTTGAGACGACCTGCAATCTGGATCTTAATTCCTTCTGCTCCCATTCTCATGCTTCCGGCCATAGCCATTTTGCATGCTCTTCGGAAAGAGATTCTCGCTTCCAGTTGGCGAGCAATGCTATCTGCTACCAGTCTCGCATCGAGCTCCGGGCGCTTGATCTCAAAGATGTTAATCTGAACCTCTTTGTTAGTGAGTTTTTTCAACTCCTCTTTCAATTTGTCTACTTCAGACCCACCTTTACCGATGATCACACCTGGGCGTGCGGTATTGATCGTTACAGTAACAAGCTTGAGTGTGCGCTCAATAATGATTTTTGCAATGCTTGCACGGTTCAGACGGGCATTCAGGTAAGCACGGATTTTATCGTCTTCTACAATCTTATCTGTGTAGTTTCTTCCTCCGTACCAGTTCGAATCCCATCCTCTGATGAAACCGAGTCTATTTCCTATTGGATTGGTCTTTTGTCCCATTCTAAATTTATTTAGCGCTGTCTACAACTATTGTTACGTGGTTCGATCTTTTTCTAATCCGGTGAGCCCTTCCCTGGGGTGCCGGCTGAAGGCGTTTCAGCATTCGGGCGCTGTCCACTTTCACAAGCTTCACAACGAGCTCCGAATCCTCTGGACGCTCACCTTCGTTCTTCGCTTCCCAGTTGGCAATAGCCGAGCGGAGAAGTTTCTCGAGGCGATAAGAAGCGTCTTGTTTGCTGAAGCGCAAAATGTTCAAAGCTTCGAATACATCTTTACCGCGGATGATATCTGCTACCAATCTCATCTTGCGAGGAGAAGTTGGGCAGTTATTCAACTTGGCAAATGCAATGTTTTTTCTTTCTTCTTTGAGCTTCTCAGCTCTCAATCTTTTTCTGGCACCCATGACTCAATAATGGTTTATCTTATCTCTTTCCTTTGTCTTTTTTACCAGCGTGTCCTCTAAAGGTCCTGGTTGGAGAAAACTCTCCCAATTTGTGACCCACCATGTTTTCGGTAACGAAAACTGGTACGAATTGGCGACCGTTGTGAACGCCAATAGTCAGTCCTACAAAATCCGGGGTAATGGTGGAAGCTCTTGACCAGGTTTTGATCACGGACTTCTTTCCGGATGTCTGTGCGTCTTCTACTCGCTGATTTAGCTTGTAGTGTACAAATGGTGGTTTCTTTAGTGATCTAGACATGATCTATATTATTTCTTTCTTCTCTCAATGATGTACTTATTCGACTTCTTGGTTCTGCTACGGGTTTTCAAACCTTTAGCTGCAAGACCTTTTCTAGAGCGTGGGTGACCACCTGAGGCACGGCCTTCACCACCACCCATTGGGTGATCTACTGGGTTCATTGCAACACCTCTAACTCTTGGCCTGCGACCCAACCATCTGCTGCGACCGGCTTTACCAGAAACAACAAGCGTGTGATCAGAGTTACCAACAGAACCGATTGTTGCCAGGCTGTGAATGGAAACCATTCTTGTTTCTCCTGATGGCAATTTCAGAACTGCGTATTCTTTATCTCTCGCTGTCAGCTGAGCATAAGAACCTGCGCTTCTCGCGAGGATTCCTCCCTTTCCTGGGTTGAGCTCAACGTTGTGAACTACAGATCCCATAGGAATGTCTTTCAGGAACATTGCGTGTCCTACATTCGGAGTAGCTTTTTCACCTGATCTCACAGTATCTCCAACCTGAATCCCTTCCGGTGCGATGATGTATCTTTTTTCTCCATCCTCGTACTCTAGCAAGCAGATGCGTGCTGAGCGGTTTGGATCATATTCGATGGTCATCACCTTGGCAGAAACGTCCTGCTTGTCTCTGGCGAAATCGATGATTCTGTAGCGTCTTTTGTGGCCACCACCTCTGTAGCGCATTGTCATTTTACCACTGTTATTTCTTCCACCCGATTTTTTAATCGGAGCGAGAAGCGATTTTTGTGGCTCGCTGGCAGTGATCTCATCAAAAGAGCTGAGAACTTTATTTCTCTGACCTGGTGTGGTCGGTTTTAACTTTCTTAGTGCCATCTTTTGCTATCCTTAGATATTTTCGTAGAAATCAATTGTGTCTCCGTCTTGAAGTTGCACAATCGCTTTCTTGTAAGACTTTGTTCTTCCGCTAATCATGCCCGCTTTTGTGAATCGGGTCTTTGCTTTACCATCGTAATTCATGGTTCGCACTGAGAGAACACTCACGCTATACGCACTCTCTACTGCCTTTCTGATCTCGATCTTATTGGCATTTGCGTTCACAATAAATCCGAAGCGGTTTCTCAGCTCAGACTCATCGGTCATTTTCTCAGTGATCAATGGTTTTATAAGAATTTGATCCATCGCTTTACTTGTTTAGAGTGTCCTCTATTATTTTCACTGAATCTGCGAGCAGAATCAGGTTTGTACAATTCATGATATCGTATGTGCTCAGGCTTTCAGCCAAAATCACGTTGTGACCTTTGAGGTTGCGTGAAGACAAGTAAACATTGTCATCTTTTGCCGGCAACACAACCAATGAGCGTCCTGTGTCTGACTTCAGGCTTTTCAAAACACCTGCATACTGAGATGTTTTTGGAGCTGAAAACTCAAGCTTATCGAGAACAGTAATCTGGTTTTCCTTGGCTTTGTAGCTAAGTGCAGATTTTCTCGCAAGCTGCTTCACTTTCTTATTCAGTTTCAACTCATACTTTCTAGGGCGCGGTCCGAATACTCGACCTCCACCTCTAAAAAGTGGGTTTTTAATATCCCCGGCACGAGCTGTACCTGTTCCTTTTTGCTTCTTGATTTTGCGCGTACTTCCCGCAACTTCAGAACGTTCTTTCGCTTTGTGCGTGCCTTGACGCTGCGCAGCCAAATAGCGTTTCACATCGAGGTAAATAGCGTGGTCGTTGGGCTCAATGCCGAACACTTCTTTACTGAGGCTGACCTTTTTGGAGGTCTTATTCCCTTCTGTATTGAATACTGCTAATTCCATCTTAATTCTTGATTATTACGGTTGAACCTCTGTGACCCGGAATCGCACCGCGCACAATCATCATTCCTTCCTCTGCCATGATCCTCTCAATAGGAAGATTCTCTACAGTGACACGTTGGTTACCTGTTTGTCCGGCCATTCTCATTCCTTTGAATACACGAGCCGGATACGATGCTCCACCGATAGATCCCGGTGCGCGCATTCGGTTGTGCTGACCGTGGGTCGCGTCTCCAACACCGGCAAAGCCATGGCGTTTTACTACCCCCTGGAAACCTTTTCCTTTGGACGTGCCGATTACATCGACAAATTCGCCTTCCTTGAAAACGTCTTCCAATTTAACTTCCTGACCCAATTTCACTTCTTCAGCAAAAGAGTCAACTTCAACGAGCTTGCGCTTAGGCGTAGTTCCCGCTTTCTTAAAATGACCTTGCAACGATTTAGGAGTATTTTTCTCCCTCTTGTCACCAAAAGCAATCTGAACTGCTTTATAGCCATCCTTTTCTTCTGTTTTAACTTGCGTTACAACACAAGGACCAACTTCTATAATAGTGCATGGGATGTTTTTCCCAGAGGCATCGTAGATGCTAGTCATACCTATTTTCTTTCCTATTAATCCTGGCATGGGAATAGATACTTAACTGTGGATGATTAATTAAACTTTAATTTCTACCTCGACACCACTTGGCAGTTCAAGACGCATAAGCGCATCAACTGTCTTAGATGAAGAGCTGTAAATATCGAGTAGTCTTTTGTAAGAGCTAAGCTCGAATTGCTCACGCGCTTTCTTATTTACGTGTGGAGATCTCAAAACGGTATAAACCCTTTTGTTTGTAGGCAACGGAATTGGTCCGCTGATTACTGCTCCTGTCGTTTTTACAGTCTTCACGATCTTTTCGGCTGACTTGTCAACCAAGTTGTGATCGTAGGATTTTAGCTTTATTCTAATTTTCTGAGCCATTTGTATATGCTATTAAGCAGTTGCTTTACCTTTCACTTTTGCTATCACTTCTTCAGCAACGTTGTTCGGTGCTGGATCGTAGTGAGAGAACTCCATTGATGAAGTGGCACGTCCTGATGTGATCGTACGGAGGTCCGTAACGTATCCAAACATCTCTGACAATGGCACTTTGGCATTGATGATGGTCGCTCCTGAGCGCTCTGTCGAACCTTCCATAAGGCCTCTTCGCTTGTTCAGGTCACCAATCACATCACCCATGTTCTCTTCTGGTGTTGTCACTTCCAATTTCATCATTGGCTCTAGCAACACTGGCTTACATTTAGGAAGTGCGGCTCTGTATGCCATCTTCGCTGCAAGCTCGAATGAAAGCTGATCGGAATCCACTGCGTGGAAAGATCCGTCTTTCAACTCTACCTGAAGTGAATCTACAGGGTAACCTGCAAGCACACCATTCTTCATCGCTTCTTTGAAGCCTTTCTCAACAGAAGGGATAAATTCTTTAGGAATGTTACCACCTTTAATGCTGTTAATGAATTTCAATCCAGGATTTTCTTCGTCATTGTTTGGACCGATCTCTACAACGATATCGGCAAACTTACCACGACCACCAGATTGCTTCTTGTAAATTTCTCTGTGAGAAGTAGAACCCTGAATTGTCTCTTTGTAAGAAACCTGAGGAGCTCCCTGGTTACATTCTACGTTGAACTCTCTCTTCAAACGGTCGATGATAATTTCGAGGTGAAGCTCACCCATTCCAGAAATTACAGTCTGACCTGATTCTTCGTCTGTTCTAACAGTAAAGGTTGGATCCTCTTCTGCAAGCTTACCAAGTGCAACACCCATTTTATCAAGGTCGGCCTGAGTTTTAGGCTCAACCGCAACACCGATAACCGGCTCCGGGAAAGTCATTGACTCGAGCACAATTGGGTGCTTCTCGTTGCAAAGAGTATCTCCTGTACGAATATCTTTAAACCCAACACCTGCACCAATATCACCAGCTTCGATTCTATCAATAGAGTTTTGCTTGTTTGAGTGCATCTGGAAGATACGTGAGATACGCTCTTTTTTGCTTGTTCTCGTATTGTATACATAAGAACCTGCATCAAGAACTCCAGAGTATGAACGGAAGAAGCACAGACGACCTACGAAAGGATCGGTTGCAATTTTAAATGCAAGTGCTGCGAAAGGCTCATCGTTAGATGGCTTTCTCGTTTCCATTTCCTCTGTGTTAGGATTGATTCCTTCTACCGCTGGTACATCCAAAGGAGAAGGAAGGAATTCCATAACAGCATTAAGCAAAGTCTGAACACCTTTATTTTTAAAGGCAGATCCACACATCATAGGAATGATGTCGAGGTTCATGGTCGCTTTACGAATCGCTGCTACCATTTCGTCCTCAGTGATAGATTCTGGATCTTCAAAATATTTCTCCAAAAGAGCTTCGTCTTGCTCGGCAGCGGCCTCAACAAGTTTTGTTCTCCACTCTTCTGCTGTTTCTTTCAAATCTTCAGGAATATCGATTTCTTCGAAAGTCATTCCGAAGTCCTCTTCGTTCCAAATGATCGCACGGTTGTTAATCAAATCAACAACTCCGCGGAAGTCATCCTCAGAACCGATTGGCACTTGCAACGGCACTGCATTGGCTTTAAGTCTTTCTTTCACATCGGCAACAACTGCAAAGAAGTCTGCACCCTGACGGTCCATCTTGTTCACAAAACCGATACGAGGCACACCGTATTTGTCCATCTGACGCCATACAGTTTCTGACTGTGGCTCTACACCACCAACTGCACAGTAGAGTGCAACAGCACCATCGAGAACACGCAAAGAGCGCTCAACCTCAACCGTGAAATCCACGTGTCCAGGGGTGTCGATAATGTTCATTCGATACTGCTGATCCTTGTAGTTCCAGAAAGTTGTAGTTGCAGCAGAGGTAATAGTAATACCACGCTCTTGCTCTTGCTCCATCCAGTCCATGGTAGCGGCACCATCGTGCACCTCACCAATTTTGTGACTGATTCCGGTGTAATATAGAATACGCTCAGTAGTCGTAGTTTTTCCGGCATCAATGTGAGCCGAAATCCCAATGTTACGCGTATATTTTAAATCTCTTTTTGCCATGTCTTCGGATTCCTTATCTCAATTCTTAAAATCTGAAATGGGAGAATGCTTTGTTCGCTTCTGCCATTCTGTGAGTTTCTTCTTTTTTCTTAAAAGTCGCTCCTTCTTCTTTTGCTGCAGCCATGATCTCAGCAGCTAGCTTTTCAGCCATTGTCTTTTCATTTCTCTTTCTAGAGAAGCTAATCAGCCACTTCATCCCCATTGAGGTTTTACGCTCATCACGAATTGGTTGTGGGATTTGAAAAGTAGCTCCACCTACACGTCTGCTTCGAACCTCAACAGCTGGAGTCACATTACTCAATGCTTTTCTCCATACTTCAAGACCTTCTTCACCAGTCTTGTCGCTAACTCTGTCGATAGCTTCGTAGAATATTTTAAATGCAAGGCTCTTTTTACCTTGAATCATCAAGTTATTTACAAACTTCGTTACTATCACCTCGTGGAATCGAGGATCTGGTAGAACTATCGCTTTTTTTGCTTGTTTTCTTCTCATGACTTATCAGCGATCTATAATTATTTCTTTGGACGCTTAGTTCCGTATTTCGATCTTCTTTGAGTTCTTCCGTCTACACCTGCAGTATCCAACGCACCGCGAACAATGTGGTAGCGTACACCCGGAAGGTCTTTCACCCTTCCACCGCGAACCAGTACAATAGAGTGCTCTTGCAAGTTGTGACCTTCACCACCGATATAAGCGTTCACTTCTTTTCCGTTAGTGAGACGCACCCTTGCCACTTTTCTCATGGCCGAGTTTGGTTTCTTAGGAGTGGTGGTGTAAACTCGCACACAAACACCTCTTTTTTGCGGGCAAGACTCAAGCGCTACTGACTTGCTTGTTTGAGGCTTTGTCGTCCTCCCTTTTCTAACTAGTTGCGATATTGTCGGCATACGTTGTTGCTACTTAAAATTCAATATTCTATAACGTGTAACCCCGCCATCTCAAAATTTTGGGGGTGCAAATGTAAATGTTTTCCTTTACAATCCAATAGCTACCATAAATTTATTTGCCGTTACGAACAGCGTCTTGTTGACAGCTCTGAAAAGGCGCGCAAAGATAGCAATTCACATCCAATGTGAAAAATTTGATTGTTAAGTATTCGAGCGAATTGATACAATCCTGTTTTTCAACTCCTTAAACAATATGAGCAACCTGATTTTATGGTCTTTAAAACTCGCTCAACTCTGCCTGCTATGTGCTGAATAAAATCAATAATTTTGGCGCGTGAATTATTTAGAAGAACTCAACAAAGCGCAACGAGAAGCAGTAGAAAATACTGATGGCCCTATGATGGTCATTGCCGGAGCAGGTTCGGGAAAAACTCGTGTTTTAACCTATCGTATAGCACACCTTATTAACCGGGGTGTAGATCCGTTCAATATTTTGGCCTTAACTTTTACAAACAAGGCTGCAAAAGAAATGAAAGCGCGGATCGGGAAAATTGTTGGCGATAGCGAAGCCAGAAATATCTGGATGGGAACCTTTCACTCCATCTTCGCAAGAATCCTGCGCATTGAATCGGACAAACTCAATTACCCGAGTAACTTCACTATTTACGACACACAGGACACCAAGAGCCTGCTGAAGTCGATCATCAAGGAAATGAAGCTGGATGAAAAAGTCTACAAGCCTGGAGTGGTCTACGGCAGAATTTCATCGGCTAAGAACAATCTGATCTCTTATAAGGCATACGCAGAAAATCCTGAACTGATCAATGAAGACAAGCTTAGCGGGCGACCTCACATCTCCGCCATTTACCAGGCTTATGTAATGCGGTGCTTCAGAGCTGGAGCGATGGACTTTGACGATCTGCTGTTTAACACCAACGTCCTACTTCGCGACTTTCCGGATACCTTATTAAAGTATCAACACAAATTCAGATACATTTTAGTAGACGAGTATCAGGACACCAACTTCGCTCAGTATCTTATTGTAAAGAAGCTCGGAGCAGTTCACGAAAATGTTTGTGTAGTGGGTGACGATGCCCAAAGTATCTACTCTTTCCGGGGAGCCAACATTCAAAACATTCTGAATTTTAAAAAGGATTACCCTGACTTCAGCATGTTTAAGCTGGAACAGAACTATCGCTCCACCCAAGTGATTGTAAATGCAGCCAATAGCATTATCTCTAAGAATAAAGACCAGATTCAAAAGAACGTATGGACTGAAAACCCAGACGGGATAAAAATCAAGGTCCACTGCTCAATGACCGACAACGATGAAGGTTATTTTGTGGCACAGCAAATTTTCGACATTAAGAACAACCATCAGGCGCATAACAGCGATTTTGCCATTTTGTATCGAACCAATGCTCAGTCGCGTGCTTTTGAGGAGGCTCTCAGAAAACTCAATCTCCCTTATAAAATCTACGGGGGCCTTTCATTCTACCAGCGAAAAGAGATCAAAGACCTCCTCGCCTACTACCGACTCACGGCCAACCCCAACGATGAGGAAGCCCTGAAACGCGTAATAAACTATCCTGCTCGTGGAATTGGAAAAACCACTCTGGAAAAGTTGGTTGTAACCGCCAGCGAACACGAAGTAAGTATTTGGGATGTCATTATCAATCCGGGGAAATATCCGGCCGGCTTCAACAAGGGAACGCAGTCAAAGCTCGACAACTTCGCAACCAAGATTAAGAGTTTTTCCACTCAGCTCAATACTGAGAATGCTTACGACCTGGGGCAGAGCATTGCCTACGAATCGGGAATTATGCACGAACTTCATGCGGACAAGAGTCCCGAAGGAGTAAATCGCTACGACAACTTGCAGGAACTCCTGGCAGGTATGAAAGAGTTCAGCGAGCAAGAAGATCCGGAGAATCCAGACAAAGTGAATACGCTCAGCGACTTTTTGATCGATGTTGCCCTCCTCACCGATGCCGACAAAGATGATGAGGACAATGACAAAATCACCCTGATGACAATTCACGCAGCCAAAGGATTGGAATTTCCCTACGTGAACATTGTGGGGTTGGAAGAGAATCTCTTCCCGTCTCAGTTGGCCCTCAACTCGCGATCGGAACTCGAAGAAGAACGCAGGCTTTTTTACGTAGCTCTCACTAGAGCCGAAAAACAAGCCACACTTTCTTATGCACTCACGCGATTTAAGTGGGGAAACCTCATGCAGTGCGAACCGAGTCGCTTTATCGAAGACATTGAGGAGCAATACCTCGACATGCCAGAGCAGAAAGAACAAAAGCGCTCAGCGAGCGGGTTTAACTTTGAACAGGAGCGCAGAAATTTTATGCGTACTGGAGGAAGCAGCTCGAAGTCGAATTCAGCGTTTAAAAAGAAAACCAACCTCAAAAAGATAACTTCTAGCCCAGGCGATGATCCCGATTTTTCAGCCAGCGATGTCAGCGAACTACAGGTGGGCATGCAGGTGAAGCACCAGCGATTTGGAAAAGGGAAAGTTTTAAAAATCGAAGGCGAGCCGCCAAATAAAAAGGCAACTGTCTTTTTCCCGGCTACGGGGCAAAAACAACTGCTTTTGAAATTCGCAAAACTGCAGATTCTGAACTGAGCGATTCAATTACTTTATTGGATTACGCTGAAATGACTATCAGTAAGGTGCGATTTGTATATTTGCACAACAGAACAATTCCTCGTTCTGAATTCGTTCAGCAATCCGGAAGTCTCCGGAACGTTTTGTCCGATATACCTTATAAAAAGAAGATCAACAAGAAATTATGGATAACGAAAGAGAAGGAAGCGCATTAGACCTCGAATACAACAGCCAACGTCCCGATTTGGTAATTCCCGAATACGGTCGCAATATTCAGAAGATGGTGGATTACGCCATCAACACAAAAGATGCTGAGGAGCGCAACAAAATCGTAAGAGCGATCATCAGCGTGATGGGACAGCTCTTTCCTTACCTCAGAGACATTGACGATTTCACGCACAAACTTTGGGATCACCTTCACATCATCTCGCGTTTTCAGCTTGATGTAGAAGGACCATTTCCAAAGCCGGATGTTGAGGAACTCAATAAAAAGCCAGAACCAATTCCTTATCCAGATGGAGAGGTAAGATATGGCCACTATGGGAAAACCATTCCTGCGCTGATTAAACAGGCGGCCGATATGGAGCCCGGAGACAAACGCGACACCCTCGCTCTTATCCTGGCAAACCTCATGAAAAAGCACTACACCACCTGGACGAGAAAATCGGTGGAAGACCAGTTGATCAAAGATCAGCTCAACAGTCTTTCTGGCGGTGTTCTAAAAATTGAGCCTTCGGTGGAATTGGTGAACGCTGCCCCTCCGAGTCAGCAGCAGTCATCGAACAAAACGAAGAAGAAAAAGGGTGGTAAAAAAGGCGGTGGAAAACGCAGAAACTAATCCTCCTTAAAATAAAATTCAGTTTTATTTGTCGATAAGTTATCCTCTGAGAACCTCAGGGGATTTCTTTTTTTAGGATACTTGTGGAAAGTGGATTTATGTGTCTGTCTTTTGGAAATGTAGTTACTCCTACTTCCCAGAATATTAAGCGGCACTTGAGTGAAGAGGCAATTGGGAACGGTCCTAAATTACCTTAATCAACTAAATCCTCAACCACAGCAGCTAGTTACATCATCAGTTGAACTGGCCAACAAGTTAGAATTCAGAAAACACGGCAAACCAAAAAAATATGGGATCTTTTGTAATCAATGGAGGAAATAAACTCAGCGGTGAAGTTGTGCCGCAGGGAGCAAAAAACGAAGTGCTGCAAATTCTTTGCGCAGTGCTCCTCACACCGGAAAAAGTCACGATTTCCAACATCCCCGACATTGTGGATGTCAACAAGCTAATCGACATTCTGGGCGACCTGGGAGTCTCAGTGCAGAAAAAAGGTGAAGACACTTACACTTTTCAGGCAAACGACATCGACCTTAGCTACCTGCACTCCGAGACTTTTAGAGAAAAAGGCAGCTCCCTCCGCGGATCAATCATGCTCGTTGGACCACTTTTGGCGCGATTTGGAAAAGGCTACATCCCAAAACCCGGTGGCGACAAAATCGGCCGCAGAAGACTCGACACTCATTTTATCGGATTTGAAAAGCTCGGAGCCGAATTTACTTACGATCCCAAGAACAAGTTTTTCAAAGCCGAAGGCAAAAAGCTCAAAGGCGCCTACATGCTTTTGGACGAAGCATCGGTTACCGGAACGGCAAATATCGTGATGGCCGCAGCCATGGCCGAAGGAACCACAACGATCTACAACGCAGCTTGCGAACCTTACCTCCAGCAGCTTTGCAAAATGATCAACCGCATGGGCGGAAAAATTTCCGGAGTTGGATCAAATTTGCTCACCATCGAAGGTGTGGAATCACTCGGAGGCACGGAGCACCGCATCTTGCCAGACATGATCGAAATCGGATCTTTCATCGGGATGGCGGCCATGACACAGTCGGAGCTCACTATTAAAGACGTATCCTGGGATAACCTCGGTGTGATCCCTACCGTGTTCCGAAAAATGGGAATCAAACTGGAGCGCAAAGGCGATGATATTTATATCCCCGCTCAGGACATTTACGAAATTGAAACTTTCATCGATGGTTCCATCATGAATATCAGCGATGCACCCTGGCCCGGATTCACGCCCGACCTTTTGAGTATCGCGCTGGTTACAGCCACACAAGCCAAAGGTAGCGTACTGATTCACCAAAAGATGTTCGAGAGCCGCCTCTTCTTTGTCGACAAGCTCATCGACATGGGAGCGCAAATCATTCTCTGCGACCCTCACCGCGCTTCGGTGATTGGACTAGAGAGAAAAACTCCACTGCGCGGAGTGACAATGACTTCACCTGACATTCGTGCAGGTGTTTCGCTTCTCATTGCCGCTCTCAGTGCCGAAGGCAGATCAACGATTCACAACATTCAACAGATCGATCGCGGTTATCAAAACATCGACAAGAGATTGCGCGCACTCGGAGCAGACATCACCCGTGTGGAATAAGTTTGTTTGTGGTACAATAATTGATTTTTGAGCAGGTTAAATTTTGTACCTTAGCTCATTAAAGAATTTTGAATTTTATGAAAGTAGCAAAAACAACTCTCGCAGCACTTTTAGCTCTCGTAGTGATGAGCTTTACACTCTCCAATTCAGTTTCTGAAGGCGATCCAAAACTTGGAACCTCAGTTGGTGACAAAGCACCTGACATCGAAATGGAAGGACCTGACGGAAAGACTTACAAATTGTCCGATTTAAAAGGAAACATCGTGCTCATCGACTTTTGGGCTTCATGGTGTGGGCCTTGCCGAAGAGAGAATCCAAACGTTGTGGCTGCTTATAACAAATATCAAAAAGCAGATTTCAAATCGGCTGATGGTTTTGAAATCTTCAGCGTTTCGCTCGACAAGCAGAAAGACCGCTGGAAATCTGCCATTGAGAGAGACAAGCTCAACTGGCCTTACCACGTAAGTGACCTCAAAGGCTGGGAAAACGAAGCTGCTGCGATGTATGGAGTGAACTCCATTCCGATGAGTTTTCTGATCGATGAAAACGGAATCATTATCGCGAAAAATTTAAGAGGAATGCAGCTCCACGTTGCCATCGATAAACACGTGGCCTCTTTCAAATAATTCTGACAAAACATCACCCCAATAAGACTCCTGTGCTGAAGCTTCGGCACAGGATTTTTCTTTTTATGCCAGTTTGACTGAATTTCACAACTGGCAAAAACTTTGAAGACCCGCATGCGAAATCCATTCAAGAGAAAAATGAAGAACGAAAAGGCGAACGATACAGAAGAAAAATATACTCAGGAAGAGGAAGCTGCTCAAGAGCAAACAAAACGTGAAGAGCAGGACGCGCAATCTCAGGGAGAAAACGAAAATGCTGATCAGGAAGAAAACCAGATGAGCAAAGAAGACGAACTGAAGCTTGAGGTTGCCGCCTGGCAAGATAAGTACATGCGTTTGCATGCCGAGTTTGACAACTTCCGCAAACGAAACAACAAAGAGCGTCTCGACCTAATCAAAAACGCAAGTGGCGATGTGCTCCAGGAGCTCTTGCCAATCGTTGATGATTTTGAAAGAGCCATCAAGGCCAACGAAGAAATTGAAGACGTTGAGTCGTTGAAAGAAGGCTATCACCTCATCCACAACAAGCTTTTGCGTGCACTCGAAGCAAAAGGCCTGAAACCAATGAACAGCCAGGGAGAACCTTTTGACACCGACCTGCACGAGGCAATCACCAACATCGAAGCACCATCGGAAGACCTAAAAGGAAAAGTGGTGGACGTAGTGGAGAAAGGCTACTACCTCAACGATCGTGTTTTGAGATACGCCAAAGTGGTAGTAGGAAAATAAAATAGAAACGGAGCGACAACAACAGACATGGCGAAAAGAGACTATTACGAAGTTTTAGGAATTTCAAAGAGCGCATCAGATGGCGAGATCAAGAAAGCTTACCGCAAACTGGCACTGAAGTATCACCCCGACAAAAACGCGGATGATGCCGATGCGGAGAAAAAGTTTAAAGAAGCTGCAGAGGCCTATGATGTTTTGAGCAATCCTGAAAAGCGTCAGCGCTACGACCGATTCGGCCATCAGGGAATGGGCGGAGCGGGTGGCTTTGGCGGTGGCCAGGGCATGAACATGGACGACATCTTCAGCCAGTTTGGCGACATCTTCGGAGGAGCCTTTGGCGGAGGCGGAGGCTTCGGTGGAGGCTTTGGAGGCGGTGGAGGCCGCTCTCGCAGAACCCGAGGAACTAATCTTCGCATCAAAGTGAAGCTTACGCTCGAAGAAATAGCAAAAGGCGTTACCAAGAAAATTAAAGTTTACAAGCTCGTTCAGGCCGAAGGTGTGGAATACGACACCTGCTCCACTTGTAAAGGTATGGGACAGGTTTCGCGAGTGACCAACACGATACTCGGGCAGATGCAAACGACATCGACTTGCCCGACTTGTCACGGTACCGGAAAATCCGTAAAAAGCAAGCCAAAAGATGCAGACGAAAACGGACTGAAGCGCGAAGAGCAAACCATGTCGATCGACATTCCAGCCGGAGTGGAAGGCGGCATGCAGCTCAACATCCGTGGAAAAGGTAACGAGGGACCGTTTGGCGGTGAGCCCGGAGATTTGCTCGTTGTGATCGAAGAAAAAGAGCACGAGGTGCTGAAGCGCGATGGCAAAAACCTGCACTACGACCTTTACGTCAACTTCCTCGATGCAGCTCTCGGAAATACGGTAGAAGTTCCTTTAGTAGAAAGCAAAGCGAAAATCAAGATCGAACCGGGAACGCAAAGCGGAAAGATTGTGAGGCTGCGCGGAAAAGGTTTGCCAAGCGTTCAGAGCTACGGCAATGGAGACTTGCTGGTGAACATCAACGTGTGGACACCACAAGACCTCAACGAAAAAGAAAAAGCCATTTTGGAAGGTCTGAGAGATTCAGAAAATTTCGTTCCTCAGCCATCGAGAAAGGATAAAACTTTCTTTCAGAAGGTGAAGGAGATGTTCAGCTAAACTGACTCGTTGAAAAACCCGCTATCTGCGTTATGATTGTTTTGAAAATAGTCATGTACAGTAGTACACTCCTTATTTCCAAAACTGCACAAGCCTTGATAGCAAACTTTTCACCATCGTCATTTACTATTTAACTGACAACGTCCAAAAGCTTGAATAATAAATTTTGAAAGACCTCCCTCGATCGCAAGATTGGGGAGGTTTTTTTATGCTCTCAATGTTATCATCCGCTGCGCAGCGATTTGCAATCCTGCGCTGCTAAATGATCGGATTTGCAATCCGTCACAAACCACTCATCACTAAAATTTTCTGTTCGACAATAGTTTTGCTGCATCAGCGGTTGGATTGTTAGATTTGTGTGCAAATCAAATCTTGCCAGATGCTAAGTGTAAAAGATGTCAGCAAGTCCTACTCGGGTCATCGGGCGCTCACAGACGTGAGCATTGAAGTGCCCAAACAATCGATCTTCGGACTACTCGGCCCTAACGGTGCCGGAAAAACTTCCCTCATCAGAATTGTCAACCAGATTACCGCTCCCGACAGCGGTCAGATTTTTCTCGATGGAGAGCCACTAAAAGCTCGTCACGTAGAGCAAATTGGCTACCTCCCCGAAGAGCGTGGACTCTACCGAAAAATGAAAGCCGGGGAACAGGCCATCTACCTCGCTCAACTCAAAGGAATGTCAAAAGCGGAAGCCAAACGCATTCTCAAAGACTGGTTCGAAAAATTTCAAATCCTCGAGTGGTGGAACAAAAAAGTGGAAGAGCTCAGTAAAGGGATGGCTCAAAAAATCCAGTTTATCACAACTGTGATGCACAACCCAAAGTTGTTGATCCTCGATGAACCGTTTAGCGGTTTCGACCCCATCAACACCAACCTGGTAAAAGACGAATTGATGCGACTCCGCGATGAGGGTACAACCATCATTCTTTCTACCCACAACATGGGCTCTGTGGAAGAAATTTGCGAAGAAATCGCCCTCATCAACAAGTCTAAAAAGATACTTGGCGGCACCGTTGCCGACATTCGGAAGAAATACTCAAAAGACATTTTCCGAATTACTTTCACAGGAAACATGCTCGACTTCACCAACGCGCTCTGGACCAACTTCGAGCTGATCGAAAAAGATTCTGAAGACGATCTCAACCACGTTTGCAAAGTGAAGCTCCTTGGAGACAACACTTTGAACAACTTGCTTCAGGCATTGATTCCAGCAGTTGAAATCAAAGGCGTGGAAGAGTTGATCCCAACAATGAACGAAGTTTTTATCGCAGCTGTAAACGAAAAAATGGAGGAACAAAGCCATGAGTAAAACAGGACTGATCATCAAGCGAGAATACCTCACGCGGGTCAAGAAAAAGTCTTTTGTCGTTATGACCTTCCTGGGTCCGCTGCTCTTTGCCGGACTCATGGTGGGAGCCATCTTTTTGGCTATGTCAGACGACACCACTCACAATGTGTTGGTGACCGATGAGTTTGGAATTGTAGTGGGTGAAGACTCCGATGGCAAAGCCATGAAAGCCACTCCGCGATTTTTCGATGATTCCGAACAGATTCACTACTTCTTCACGGACGAACCCATTTCAGATGAGGAATTTATTGAAAGCGAGTACACACTCATTCTGCAAACGAATGAAATGACCTTCAATACAGGCAAGGCAGAGCTCGTGCACAAAAAGTTGCCAAGTGTCTCTGTAAAAAGACAGATTGAAAACGAGTTAGAAGGAGCGCTCGAGGAAGTCCGAATTTTGAGAAAGCAGAAAAACAACGAAATCAACCTCACCTACGAACAGTACAAGTCGATCAACCAAAAAGTAACGCTTGTTGACCAGGACATAGCAAGCGACAAAAAGGATTCGCTGAAGCAGGAACGTGCAGTAGTAGGTTTTGCCTTCGCGGTGATCATCTACTTCTTCATCTTCCTTTACGGAGTGCAGGTGATGCGCGGAGTGATTGAAGAAAAGACGAATCGAATTGTAGAAGTCATCGTGTCCTCAGTGAAGCCTTTTCAATTAATGATGGGCAAAATCGTAGGGATCGGACTTGTGGGACTCACTCAGTTCCTCTTGTGGGTTGTTCTCTCAGGAGTGATTTTTATTGTTGTTCAAATCATTTTCAACGCTGGCTACGTGAGTCCTTCTGCCGTGCTCGACCAGCAGCAAATGGCTCAGGTGGGAGGCGATCAACAAGATCTTTACGCAGTGTTGGCGCAGAACCCGGTTTTCCAGGTTCTTTTCCGAATCAACTGGCCGTTGATGATCGGTTCTTTTATTTTCTACTTCATTGGTGGGTTCTTGCTCTATGGATCACTTTTCGCGGCAGTTGGCGCGGCAGTGGACAGCGAGACCGACACACAACAATTTATGCTACCGGTGAGCATTCCTTTGGTTTTCGGATTCATCGTTGCCGAATTTATGCTAACCAATCCAGAGGGGTCCATTGGACAAATTTTCGCAGTAATTCCATTTACCTCTCCCATTGTAATGATGCTTCAAGTGGCCATGGGCCCTGCAGGTGGCATGTGGCTGGTGTTGCTTTCAGCACTGGTATTAATTGGAACGTTTATTCTGATTGTTTGGATTGCTGGCAAAATCTATCGTACCGGCATTTTAATGTACGGCAAAAAGGCTTCTTACAAAGAGCTTTGGCGCTGGCTAAGGTTTAAAAGTTAGCCGATGCGATTTGCGATTATTGATCTCGGCACCAACACTTTCAATTTGCTAATTGCCGAAAAAACCGGTAGCGACTGGAAGCACGTTTTCAACACCAAAATTGCCGTGAAGCTCGGTGAAGGCGGCATGAACGAATCAAAGATCGTTGACGCTGCTTTTCAACGTGGAATCAAAGCGATGGAAAGCCACCTTCAGACCATGAAAGAATGGTCAGTTGAGAAGCATCACGCTTTCGCGACATCGGCCATTCGCAGTTCTTCCAATGGGCAGGAGTTTGTTGAAGCCGTGAAAGACTCAACCGGAATTTCAGTAGAAGTGATTGATGGGAATCGCGAAGCTGAGCTTATTCATAAAGGAGTGGTACAAACCGATTGGCTCAGCGACAAAGTCGATCTCATCGTTGATATTGGCGGAGGTAGCACCGAACTTATCTTGGCAACGGAAGAAAGAGTGCTTTGGAAACAGAGCTTCGACCTCGGAGTTAGTCGATTGCTGGAGCGCCTAAAACCTTCGGATCCTACGAGCCAAAAGGATATCCAAAACCTGGAAAACACTCTCAACAGCGAACTTTCTCCTCTCTTCGAGGCATGCAGAGAAATTGATATCCACTCGATGATCGGTTCATCTGGTTCTTTCGACTCGGTGGTTGAAATGATTGAGGCACGAGAAAACCCAAACGCTGAAGTGAATGTGATGTCCGAACACCACGCTATCCCACTAGAAGATTTCAACTGGCTTTACAAAACGCTCTTACCCACAACCACCGAAGAGCGCCTCCATTTCCCCGGCCTGGTTACCATGCGAGCTGAGATGATTGTTTTTTCACTGATCATCATTCGATTTTTATTGAGAAAACTGAAAATCAAAAACCTGCGTCATTCGGCCTTTGCCCTAAAGGAAGGTGCACTCTCGGAATTGATGTATGAATAAATATCTTTGGAATAAATTTTGACAAACGAGCTGTCAAAATCACCAAACAAAAGAAGGACATGTCCAAAATACTGATCATAGATGACGAAGCGGCTATTCGCAGTTCGCTAAAGGAAATTCTCGAATACGAAGACTACAAAGTAGACGATGCCGAAGACGGGCCATCGGCCATCACAAAGGCAACAAAAACGAAGTATGATTGCATTTTCTGCGACATTAAAATGCCAAAAATGGACGGCATCGAAGTACTCGAGAAACTCAAGGAAAAGGATGTTGAAAGTCCTGTCATCATGATCTCCGGACACGGAACAGTGGAAACTGCCGTGGAAGCATTGAAAAAAGGCGCTTTTGATTTCATCCAAAAACCACTCGACCTCAATCGCATTTTGGTTACTCTCCGCAATGCACTGGATCAATCTTCACTTATTGAGGAAACCAAGGTGTTACGGCAGAAAGTAAATAAGAAATTTTCATCGAGCATTATTGGCGAATCTGAGCCAATCATGAAGATCAAAGAAATGATCGAAACAGTTGCTCCCACCGATGCCCGTGTGATGATCACTGGAGAAAACGGAACCGGAAAAGAACTCGTTGCGCGCCAGCTTCACGAAAAAAGTAGCCGTGCAAAAAGTCCGTTTATCGAAGTCAACTGCGCAGCCATTCCATCAGAGCTTATCGAAAGTGAACTTTTTGGACACGAAAAAGGCGCTTTTACTTCTGCAGTAAAACAGCGCAAAGGCAAGTTTGAGCAAGCGAATGGCGGAACTCTTTTTCTGGACGAAATAGGCGACATGAGTTTGCCGGCTCAGGCCAAGGTGCTTCGTGCTTTGCAGGAAAACAAGATCAGCCGTGTTGGAGGCGACAAAGACATCAAAGTGGATGTGCGAGTAGTGGCTGCTACAAACAAAAACGTAAAGAAAGAAATCGAAGAAGGAAACTTCCGCGAAGACCTCTACCACCGCCTGAGCGTGATTTTGATTCAGGTTCCGGCCTTGAGGGAAAGAAAAGAAGATATCCCCTTATTAGCCGATTTTTTTATTGATCAGATTTGCAAAGAGTATGGCATTGCCCCAAAAGAAATTTCTAAAAAGGCTATTGAGGAGCTTCAAAAAGGCAAGTGGACAGGTAATATTCGTGAGTTCAGAAATGTGATTGAAAGACTCATCATTTTGTGCCCCAAGAAAATCGATGCAGAGGACGTCAACGCTTACGCTCAGCCGTCTTTGACTTAGATCTTTTTACCCGGATAAAACCCTTTCTTTACGCAAGCTCAAAGTCAAGGTTACATTTCCACAGGCAACCCAAATAATTTGGCCTCGTCTTATTAGTAGAATCAAAAGATACTGACTTCTAAGCCGATACAAACCTTTAAAATTATTTTGCCATGGAGACTTTAAGTAACATTTACAACGCATTTATAAATACCGTAGGACCAGGCGGGGTTCTTCTCATCATTTTCATGCTTCTAATTGGAGTAGTTGCCAAGTGGAAGTTGTTCGCAAAAGCTGATCAACCAGCACTAGCAGCATTTATTCCAATTTACGATTTGATTGCTGCTCTAAGAATGGTAGGCCGCCCGGACAAGCACATTTTGTACTTCCTGATTCCGGTATTCAATGTTTTCTTTGGTTTCAAGCTTTTGATCGAAGTTGCACAAAGCTTCGGTAAGTTTCAGAAAGTCGACTACTTCCTTGTAGTGCTTTTCAACATCTTCTACATGTTCAACCTCGGGTTGTCGTACGAAGAAGAATACGAAGGCCCTGTTTACGGAAAGCCGATCGAAGACTTGAAATTAAGACACTCGCAACAACTAGCTTAAATACTGTTTAGCTTTACTCAGGGCGGAGGCCAACCCTTCCGGATTTTTACCTCCGGCAGTGGCAAAAAATGGTTGGCCACCTCCACCTCCCTGAATCTCTTTGGCCAGCTCGCGGACAATGTTGCCCGCGTGCAGGCCTTTTTCTTTTACAAGGTTCTCCGAAATCCCACAAGTGAGCAGCGCCTTTCCATCTTGCTCCGTTCCAAAAATTACAAAGAGGTTTTCCTGACGCTCGTTTTTCAACTGAAACACCAAATCTTTTACGTCTGCCGGAGATAGGTCGATTTTCTTCGACAAGAACTTCACCCCAGACAGCTCTTCGAATTCATTTTGCAACTCACCTTTCAGATTCTTCGCTTTCTCCCTGTTTAGCTTTTCGATCGTTTTAGTAAGCTCCTCATTCTTCGAAATCAGATCGCTAACGGCTTTTGGAAGATCGTTGCTACCTTTGATCATCTGCTTGAGTTCATTCAATGTCTTCTCGTGATCTTTCACAAATTCATCAGCGCGTTCTCCAGTAACGGCCTCCACTCTTCGGATTCCTGAAGCCACAGAAGTTTCATTAGTGATTTTGAAGAAGCCGATGTTTCCGGTTGCTGGAAGGTGTGTACCTCCACAGAGTTCTCTTGACTCGCCAAAGCCAATCACTCGAACAAGGTCACCGTATTTTTCTCCAAAAAGCATCATCGCGCCCATTTCCTTCGCCTCTTCTATGGGTACTGCGCGATACTCATCTTTATCGTGATTCTCACGAATTCTGCGATTTACCAATTGCTCAACTTTATCCAGCTCCTCATCTGTCACCTTAGAAAAGTGAGAGAAGTCGAATCTCAGGTAGTCAGGGTGAACCAAAGAACCTTTCTGCTCCACGTGATCACCGAGGACTTCTCTAAGTGCCTGGTGAAGCAGGTGTGTAGCTGTGTGATTCCTTGCCGTTTCATTTCTACGTTGACGATCTACTGTAGCCTGAAATGTAGCTTCGGGATTTTTCGGAAGCTTTTCAGCAAAATGAATAATCAGGTTATTTTCCTTCTTAGTGTCGACAATTCGGATCGTCTCTTTTTCATTTTGGATAACTCCAGCATCGCCAATCTGACCACCTCCTTCAGCGTAAAAAGGAGTGCGATCGAAAACCAGCTGGTAGCTCGTTTTCTTTTTCGCTTTCACTTCCCTGTAGCGCGTTATATTCACTTCTGATGAAAGCTGGTCGTAGCCAACGAAGTCTTCTTTTTCATCCGGTCGAACCACTACCCAGTCGCCAGCCTCAATCTTCGTTGCCGCACGAGAACGATCTTTTTGCTCTTCCAGGTGTTTTTCAAACGCTTTCTGATCGATTTCCATTCCCGATTCAGCTGCAATCAGAGCTGTGAGGTCTACCGGAAACCCATAAGTATCGTAAAGTTCGAAAACCGCTTTTCCATCGAGCTGCTTACCTCTAGTTGAAGCGATGAGTTGCTCGAGACGATCAATTCCTTTGTCGAGTGTGCGGAGAAAACTCTCCTCCTCTTCCTTAATTGCTTTTTCAACCAGTTTTTTCTGTGAATTCAGCTCTGGGAAAAACTCTCCCATTTGACGTTCAAGGACGTCAACCAACTTGTAGATAAACGGCTCTTTCATTCCCAGGTAGCTGTAGCCATAGCGGATTGCTCTTCGCAAGATCCTACGAATTACATAACCCGCTCCAGTGTTCGAAGGCATTTGGCCATCTGCAACTGCAAAAGCAACTGCCCTCACGTGATCACTGATTACTCTGAAAGCCACATCTTGTTTACTATCCGAACGGCCGTATTTTTTCGATGAGATTTTTTCAATCGCCTCGATGAGCGGAGTAAAGATATCAGTGTCGTAGTTCGATTTTTTATCCTGAAGAGCAACAGCCAGGCGCTCAAAACCCATCCCGGTATCGATGTGTTTTGCCGGAAGGTTCACCAATGAGCCATCAGCCTTCCGGCTCTTTTCCATGAAAACCAGGTTCCAAATTTCGATCACCTGCGGATGATCCTGGTTCACCAGTGTTTTTGCATCAACTTTTTTTCTTTCCTCATCGCTGCGCAAATCCACATGAATCTCCGATGCTGGTCCACAAGGTCCCGTATCGCCCATTTCCCAAAAGTTGTCCTTTTTATCTCCTGAGAGTATGCGGTCTTTTGGAACAATGTCGAGCCATATCTTTTCCGCCTCCTCATCTCTCGGCAACCCATCGAAATCATCCCCCTCGAAAACGGTGACGTACAAGCGATCTTTATCGATTTTGTAAACATCCGTCAGTAGTTCCCACGCCCATTCAATTGCTTCTTTTTTGAAGTAGTCTCCAAAGCTCCAATTTCCCAACATCTCAAACATGGTGTGGTGATAGGTGTCCACTCCCACCTCTTCGAGATCGTTGTGTTTTCCAGAAACGCGAAGACATTTCTGAGAATCGACAACACGCTGACTTTTAGGCTCTACGTTACCTAGAATTACATCCTTAAACTGATTCATTCCGGCATTGGTGAACATCAGTGTTGGATCGTCTTTAATTACCATCGGAGCCGAAGGAACAATCGAGTGTCCTTTTGATTCGAAAAAATCTAAGAAAGTCTTTCTGATATCTCTGGATGTCATGGAATTGAGAGCGTTTTGCGTTTCGTAAACCTGTTTAGGTTAAAATCCGTTAAATAGTAGTGGCCCGGTTCGGGCGATTGCAAATGTAGCTGATTTTGGATAATTTTACCCCTTCGAAATTCGAAGGTATAACCTTTAAAATATGGCGAAAGCGAAGTATAAGTACAACCCACATACACTTACTTACGACAAGGTAGAGCGCACTTTTAAAGACCGCTTGCTAATCGCATTAAAGTACCTGGCAGTCTTCGCTCTGATTTCGACAATTTCCATTACCGCATTCAATGCTCTTTTCGAAAGTCCAAAAGAAGTGGCTCTCCGCAGAGAAGTCCAGTTTTTGAACAATCAAATCGAGGTAATGAATGCAGAGCTCGATACGCTCAACAGCTTCGCAACCGACCTTCGACAAAAAGACGATGACGTTTACCGAAATATTTTTGGGGCAGATCGCTATCCGGCACACCTTCGAAAGCCTGGTATTGGTGGGGTTGACAGATACAAAAAACTCAAAGGTTACGACAACAGTGACGAAATTGTAGAAACGAAAAAGCGCATTTCAAAACTTCAGCGACAGCTAGTAGCTCAATCGAAATCGCTTGAGGAAGTTTTTGAGATGGCTCAGAAGAAAACAGAAATGCTTTCTTCGATTCCGGCAATTCAGCCTGTGCGGAACGAAGATCTTCGAAGAGTGGCATCGGGCTACGGCCGAAGAATTCACCCGATTTACAAAATCCCAAAAATGCACTACGGGCTCGACTTTTCAGCCGGAACAGGAACAGAGATTTACGCCACAGGTGATGGAGTTGTAGAAGATGTACAGTACGACAGAACCGGGTTTGGAAAACACGTGATCATTCGCCATGGCTACGGCTATGAAACGCTTTACGCACACATGAGTGAACCAAAAGTGAGAAGAGGTCAAAAAGTAAAACGCGGACAGGTGATCGGACTTGTCGGCAACACCGGAACATCAGTCGGTTCTCACCTGCACTACGAAGTGCGCAAAGACGGTGAGCGTGTAAATCCAGGCTACTATTTCTTCAACGATCTCACTCCTGAGCAGTACGAAAAGCTGCTGAAGAAGGCCTCTGAAGCGAATCAGTCGCTGGATTAAAGATTTGTTGAAAATCAGTTTTCGAACTACAAAATAATTTTCAAAAAACAGGGTCTTCTAAAAGGAGGCCCTATTTTTTTGATATTTGTTAGTTCAAAAGCCACGAGCAACTCATGCCCTACAAAGAGAAAGAAGTCGAGAAAAGATACTACTCCATCAGTGAGGTGGCTGAGGTTTTTGATGTCAACACTTCGCTGATACGATTTTGGGAAAAAGAGTTTGACATCATCAAACCGAAAAAGAACAAGAAAGGCAACAGGCTCTTCACACCGAAAGACCTGGAGAATTTTCATGTAATTTTTCACCTGGTTAAAGAACGCGGATTCACCCTGGAAGGTGCTCGCAAAAAACTCCGCGACAACAAAGAAGAAACGATCGAACAAGCTGAGATTGTGAAGAGGCTGAAGTCGATTAAAGCTTTCCTAATTGACCTGAAAGAGAATTTATAGCCCGTCTCTTTTCTTTTTGAAGAAATCCAGTATCAAGGTCCTGCATTCTTCTTCCATCAATCCTCCACTCCACTTTGTTTTTGGGTGAAGTACATCTTTACCCGCGGCAGTTAGGAAACCTCTTTTTTCATCGTGAGCTCCAAAGACAATTCGTCCAACTCGCGTCCAGAAAGCCGCTCCGGCACACATCACGCAAGGTTCGAGTGTAACGTAAAGCGTGCATTTGTCGAGGTACTTTCCATTTAGAAATTCGGAGGCTGCGGTGAACGCTTGCATCTCAGCATGGGCTGTAAAATCGTGAAGTCGCTCGGTGTAGTTGTGAGCACGGGCGATGATTTGCCCTCCGATAGTTATGACAGCGCCAACAGGGATTTCGTCCATTGCCAGTGCCGCTTCGGCTTCTTTCAAAGCCATTTTCATGAAATGCTCATCTGTGGGTTTTTCCAGCATCTTTCTCCTACTTTAATTTTTTTTAAAATGCCCTCTCCAACCAGTTTTCAATCTGCTTTTGCAAAGATGGAATTTCCTGTTTGGGAAATGGCCTCACCTCAGTTGCCTTTTTTAAATCCATCGACTTCTGATCCTGAACTTCGCAAAATTTCGACCAGTGCTTTGCCAAATATTTCTGCTCCGTTTGACCTGGCGTTGGAATCAAAACCGCTCCTTTACCTAAAGCAAACAAGTCCATTAAAGTAGAATAACCCGGTCGGCAAGTGATCACCTTCGACCTTCGCAGAAACGATTCCAACTCAAGGCCACCGAGGTAGTTGATTTGCTCAATGCCTGACTCTTTCGACTTTCCCTCACTATCTGGTTTTCCACAAATCAAAACTCTTTTACCTTCCAGCCCAAGAAACTCTTTGAAAACCTCTTTTTCGAAATGTGTCCTTTGCGGCTCAGGGCCAGAAATCAAAGCGAGGTAATCGATCGGAGCTTCTTCCTCTTTCTGCTCAGACTCGCTATCAGAAAACCTACTCAGTGGTCCGACAAATCGAACGTTTTCGGGAATACCTTTTCCATGCGAAAGCTTGCCCGACAAATTTGGAGATCCCTCAAAATCGGGCACCCAGCATTCATTGAAATTCTTTACAAAGCCTCTCACAATTTTTCTGAGCCAACCGCGAAGTGGCAGCGGAGCCTGGATGTTTAATTGGTGGGTAATCAACACAGTGGGAATTTCAGGGTGATGAAGCCCATAGCGATTGTCGCTGATCACTGCATCGATTTGGTGTTCTTTCACCATCTTTTTGAGTACTTCATTTTCTTCCCTGATAGATCTAAAAACAGCACCGCTCTTCTTGATTAAATGCCAGGCAAAGCTTCCCTTTACTGGGTGCGTCATTCCGTAGTCCGGAAAGTCAATCAACTCCAAATCCGGAAAGGTGATTCGCAAAAAGTCGGCAGAGCGTCCACTGGCAGCGAGAATCACCTCTAGCTCTAAATTCACGAGGCAGTTGATGATCGGCACGCACCGTGTGGCATGACCAAGTCCCCAGTTGAGAGGAGCTACCAAAACTTTTTTGCTTTCCCTTTTCACACGACAAACTTAGCAGATAAACGTGCCATTAAGAAAATCTTCAATTGGCTAAATTTGCATGCTGAGAAAAGAAGCCATGGGAAAAGACAAGCTTAGAAAATTCGCTGAAAACAAAACGTTTGATCACGTGATCGAACCGGAAGTGAAGGCGTTCATCGACAACGACCACCCGAAAAAAGGAAAGTGGAAATCGGAGGTCTTTGGAAACGAAAACCCTATCACTCTCGAGTTGGGCTGTGGCAAAGGAGAATACACCGTAGGTCTGGCGAAGAGATTCCCCGAAAGAAACTTTATCGGTGTCGACATCAAAGGTGCACGCATTTGGAGAGGAGCCAAAACAGTCGAAGAGCAAAACATCGAAAACGTGGCTTTTCTCAGAACCAAAATCGAATTTATCGACCGGTTCTTTGAGAAGAATGAGGTGGATGAGATTTGGCTGACTTTTAGCGATCCACAACCCAAGGACGACAAAGGATCAAAGAGACTTTCTTCACCCAAATTCCTGGAGCGCTACCGCAAATTTGTGAAGCCCGGGGGAATCATCAACGTGAAAACAGACAGCAGGCTTTTTTACGACTACACATTGGAAGTAGTGGAAGAAGAAGGGCTGGAGTTACTGATTCACAACGACAACATTTACGAAGGATTCCTGAGCACCCTGGATCAAGAAATGCAGGATATCCTTTCGATCCGCACTTTCTATGAGCAAAAGTGGCTGGGTGAGGGCATTCCGATCAAATACATCAAATTTAAACTCTGATGGCCTACAGCGAAAGGACACAGAATTTCTTTAAAGACGTGTTTGAAGTTGCCAAACTCATCCCCGAAGGACGAGTGACTTCCTACGGTGCCATTGCCAAATATCTCGGCTCTGCCAGGTCCTCGCGAATGGTAGGCTGGGCCATGAACGCCAGTTTCTCTCATCCCGAACCTGTCCCCGCTCACAGAGTTGTAAATCGACAGGGAATACTCACTGGCAAAAGCCACTTCCCTACTCCGTTTGAAATGGCCGATCGGCTTGAGGCAGAAGGAATAAAAGTCAAAGATGACAAGGTAGTCGAGTTCGAAAAACATTTCTGGGATCCTACGGTTGAACTCGCGCTGTAGCGCTACTTTAGTGAGTGAACAAATCGCCACGAAAAGAGCTATGGCATAAGGCGAGAATGCCTTAAATTTGCAAGCAATATGAGCATATCCAAAGAAGCGGTAAAAGAAGCGTTGGGCAACGTAATCGAGCCCGACCTGAAAAAAGATATTGTAGAGCTCAACCTCGTAGAAAGCATTGAGGTTGAAGGACAAACCATCAAATTGGTTGTTCAGGTGAGCAACCCGGCCATGCACTCCAGAAAACGCATGGAAGAGGCTTGCGAGTTTGCCATCCACAGAGTGCTCGGTGACGAGTGGACAGTGGAGACTGAGGTGAAAGCACTCGACAAAGAGGGCAAATCTGCCGACACCCGAAAAGTACTTCCCGGAGTTAAAAATATTATTGCAGTGGCTTCAGGTAAAGGTGGAGTTGGAAAATCTACTGTTGCCGCAAACCTCGCTGCAGGTCTAGCCAAAAAAGGCCACTCAGTGGGATTAATTGATGCCGATATCTACGGTCCTTCAATGCCGATGATGTTTGACCTGGTTTACGAAAAACCAAAAACCATTGAGAAGGAAGGTAAGCAGTACATAGAGCCATTGGAGAACTACGGAGTGAAGATGCTTTCGATCGGATTTTTTGCCGATCCAACAGAAGCCATCGTTTGGCGCGGGCCAATGGCCAGTAAAGCACTCAACCAAATGTTTACCGATGCCTGGTGGGGACCGCTCGACTACATGATCGTTGACCTGCCTCCGGGAACCGGAGACATCCACCTTTCGCTGGTGCAGGTTGTGCCACTCACCGGTGCGGTTATCGTTAGCACACCACAGGAAGTAGCTCTGGCAGATGCCAAAAAAGGAGTTAGCATGTTCCGACTGGACTCTATCAATGTACCAGTAGTCGGACTGATTGAAAACATGTCGTACTTCAGCTCACCTGACGGCAGCGGTGAAAAGCACTACTTGTTTGGGAAGGAAGGAGTGCGAAATCTGGCGGAAGACACAAATGTTCCATTCCTCGGTGAAGTGCCGATCATTCAAAGCATTCGCGAAGCTGGGGATGTAGGCCGCCCAGCTGTACTTCAGGAAAACACATCGTCTGCTCAGGTTTTTGATCAAATCATTGATAACTTTGAAAAAGAGGTTAAGAACAGAAATGAAAACCAGGATCCAACCAAAGCGGTGAAGGTTTCCATGCAATACCCAAAATAACATGTCAGAAAAAGATCTGAAAGAACGCGTTGAAAATTCACTTAGGGACTTGCGCCCTTATCTCAAGGCCGATGGTGGCGACATCACCCTGGTTGAGATCACCGAAGACAATCGCGCTTTGGTAGAGCTTCACGGAGCTTGCAGCAGCTGCTCCATGAGCATGATGACCATGAAGGCAGGTGTGGAAGAAGCGATTAAGAAAAATGCACCTCAAATCACAAGCGTAGAAGCTGTGAATATGCCTGACCCAGAGACAGCAACTCCTTTTGGAAAATAATACTGCCCGCTCTCAAGAACGGGCAGTTAATAAACTCTTTTAAAGCTCATCTGGAATTATTCCACGATGAGCTTTTTTATGGCCATTCGTGAGCCTTCCACAACTTTCAGCAAATAAAGACCGCTTGCAAAGTCAGCATTTTCGACTTTCAAAGTTCCAGTCTCTGGCTCAATCGTTCTATCAAAAACGATCCTTCCTGACAAGGTCATAACTTTCACCTCACAAACTTGTGCTCCCACTCCTTCGATCGTAAATTTTCCAGAAGTTGGGTTTGGATAGACTTTCGGTGAAAACTTCTCTTCCTGCAAGTCTTCAATATCAGTGATTACGCTAATAACAGTCACATCATTTGCCACGCAGCCATTTTCGGCAGTCACATAAACTGAAAACTGTTGCTCTCCATCGATGTCATCCGCAGATATTTCGATCGTTTGAGTTTCCTCACCAGTGTTCCACGAATAGGAGACGAACCCTGGTCCAGCGTCCAAAATGATTGAACCTCCTTCTGGAATTTCGTAAGGCCCTCCCAGCTCCACTTCCGGACCTTGCAAGACAGTGTATTCCTGAGACTGCTCGCTTTCACCTGTATCGTCAGTGACGGTTAGAGTCACAGTATAATCACCTGGCTCGTTATAAATGTGAAAAGGATTCTGAGCTTCTGAAGTTGAGCCATCGCCAAAATCCCAAAGCCATGTTTCCGGATCTCCGGTAGACTGATCGGAAAAAGTAACTGCATTTCCCGTGCAACCGCTTTCTGACGGATCTATGAAAAATTCTGCAGCAAGTGGCAGCTCCTCAGAAACGTTGATCGTGATAGTTTCTTCATCACATTCAAGCGGTTCGCAGGCCGTGTTACAAGCAGTAACTGTCACCTGGTAAACTCCAGGCTCTGTGAAAAGGTGAGCCACATTGAAGCCCTCGCCTGTCTGACCGTCATCAAAATCCCAGGTCACCTGATCGGCATTTCCACCTGTAAAATTGAACTGCACCTCAATGTCTTCCTCGCCAAGAGGAATCTGCGGGTTTTGTGATGATGCCGTGAAACTTGCTTCAGGAGTGAGGCACTGCACGATATCGAGATATTCGATCGAGCTTATTACAGTTGATTGATCCTCGGGAAAAACATCTACAACCACAGTAAGCAAAGGCAATCCATGATCGGGATGGAACCAACGGTACTCCAGAAATTCGCGCGGTGTTGGAATTGGAAACCCCTGGAAAAAAATGGTGTCGTTGGCAACAACTTCAGACTCCATCAAAATGGTGTTTTCGAAAGTACCAAACGGAGTGATTAAAGTCCCGTAAGACGAGACCTCATTCTCTCGAACCTGATTGTTTACCAGCTGGGCGTTGAAGCCCAGAGGCGAAAGGTCGACTTCGAACTGACGACTGCTTTGATTGACGTCTCCATATTCTATCGGGAAACGATAGAGAGTATCAGGAGTGTCGTAAGTTACGGTGTAAGGAACCTGACCTCCGTCTTCTGTGTTGAAAGTGATTCCAGCTATCGTTTCAATAAAATAGGAGTCCACTTTATTGTAGTGGAAAATTGGGTTTTCGGTATCCACCTGTTCATTGTCCAGCGCAGGGATAGACTGAGGCAAAGCCATATTCGTCAGTTCATTCCATTCCTCCTCGCATCCCAAAAAGTCTCCTCCTTCAAGAAGACAGTTGGCGTAGAATGGTGCAAAGTATCCAGCGTCATCTGGATTGAGAAACATTCTCGTTTCCTGAACCTGAGGCTCTAGATTGGAATAATCCCACGTTACGCCTTCACCAGAGATACTAAGATCTAGAGACTGAAATTCAGTTGGGTCGGCAACACTTACCAGAAACGTATCATCCAGCGTTGCAAAGTCAGAATATTCATAAGCTGACTGTGAGAATGAGCTCATCATTCCCAGGGTCAGTGCTAATAGTGTAAGTAAAAATCGGTTCATCCTGTTGAGATTTTAGTTTTTCAAGAAAGTTTTTTGAATTGAGGTGTTTTCGGTTCTAAAATGCAGCACGTAAAATCCATCGGCAAGTGAGTTCACGTTTATCCTGACTTCATCTCCTGTTGGGTTAAGCTTTGCGCTCTTCACTCTTACTCCACGTGCATCATAAATATCGTAATTCAGCGCTTTGGCTCTTTCACCCCATCTCAAAAATATTTCGTCTTTAGTCGGGTTGGGGTAAACCTCCAGTTGAATTTGACTGGCCGCTATTTCGTTTACCGAAACTTCCAACTCCCGGTAATCACAGTCCAGGGAAATTTCCGGGCAAACCAGACTTCCGAGAAAGTTACTCATTATTGATCGAGTAGTGTCGTATGCCAGTGCATTTGATGCGTGTGGCACGTGGCCGGCACCCTGATAAATTTCGAAGCAGTGGGCAATTCCCAGTTCTTCTGCTTTAGCATCGACAGCTTCGCTACCATCCACTTCTGTCACAAAAAACTGATTCAAAAAGTATAGTGAGTCACTAGAAAAAGGGACCGTCTGATCGTTGGTTCCGTGAAAGTTGCAAACAGGCTCGTCCTCAGGTTCCATCCAGGTTGTGTCTTTGAGTGCTCCAGCGATATTTACCACTCCGATTACGTCAGAAGAGTAGTCCGGATTTCCACTTTCACCATCTATTCCTCCACCAAGACCCGGCTGGTTGAAGTCTACCACATCTGGGATTTCACTTTCCTCGTCCATGTAGGCATGATGCAAAGTGATGAACCCTCCAGCAGAAACACCTGCAGCAACAATCCGATCCTGATCGATGTTGTATGGATTTCCATCTTCCTGATAAGTCTTTCTGAAGAACCTAACTGCAGCCTTAAAGTCATGAACGCCACGAAGAACGGCTTCAGTAAGAACTCCCTCGAGGTTGTCGAAAGAAAGAGTGATTCCGAGGCGGTAATCGATAGAAGCCACGGTGTACCCCATTTTGGCAAAATCCATACAGAGCGGAACAACGTCCTGTCCATCGCGGTTTCCACCCACAAAGCTACCTCCGTGAACCATAATAAGAAGTGGCCTCTCTTCGAGATCATCGCCCACTGGTTGATAAACATCGAGCAACAGTTCCTGCTCAATTCCCTGGTAGGTAACATTGTTTCCGAAAGGAATTGCCTCGGTTACTTCCACATCCGTAAAAACGAGGTTGAGGTATCGGTTACCATCGCATTGCGAAAAGGCTGTTGAAAAAATTGAAGTAAAAGCAAATAGAAAGGTTAGTCGAAGAAATGATTTCATAGTGTATGTATTTAGCCCCTGAAAGTACCAACAATAGTTGATTCTGACAAATCCGAAACATTGGTGAAAGCTGGTTGTTTTAGGGTTTGATGAAGGATTATCAGATCCTAAAAATCAATTATTTTTGCAACAAAATTTTGAAGGAATGATAGAAACCGATATCCTGATCATTGGAGCAGGACCTTGTGGACTTTTCACCGTTTTTGAAGCGGGACTCTTAAAATTAAAATGCCACCTTATCGATGCGCTTCCTCAACCTGGTGGACAGTGCAGTGAAATTTATCCGAAAAAACCGATTTACGATATTCCGGCATTTCCAGAGGTGCTGGCAGGCGATCTGGTAGACAACCTCATGAAACAGGCCGAGCCTTTCAAACCTGGATTCACTCTCGGTGAAAGAGCCGAAACCATTGAAAAAGACGATGAAGGCAAATTCATTGTGACAACCAACCGCGGCACTGTGCACAGAGCACCAGTGATTGCAATCGCGGGTGGACTTGGCTGCTTTGAGCCTCGCAAACCACCTATCGACAACCTCGATGATTATGAAGACAAAGGAGTTGAATACATCATTAAAGACCCTGAAGTATATCGCAACAAACGAGTTGTAATTTCCGGAGGAGGCGACTCAGCTCTCGACTGGTCCATTTACCTTGCCAATGGCGTTGCTTCAGAAGTTTCTCTCGTTCACCGTAGAGGTTCTTTCCGCGGACATCCCGACAGCGTTCAGAAAGTGATGGATATGGCCGAAGAAGGCAAAATCAATCTAATCACCAATGCTGAAGTAACTGGAATAAACGGAGACGGCAAAGTTGACTCGCTGGTGATAAAGCAGAAAGGAGAAGATGGAGATATCGTGAAAGAAACCGATCACTGGATTCCTCTTTTTGGCCTTGCTCCTAAACTAGGACCAATTGCAGATTGGAACCTCAACATCGACAAAAACGCTATTGAGGTGAACACGTTCGACTACAGCACCAACGTGCCCGGGATATTTGCCATTGGCGACATCAACACCTACCCTGGCAAGCTGAAGCTGATCCTTTGCGGGTTCCACGAAGCTACGCTCATGGTTCAGTCTGCTTACAAAATCGTTAACCCTGACAAGAAAGACCCAGTGTTGAAATACACCACTGTAAATGGTGTTCAGGGATTTTAATCAGTAAAAAATGAAGGACACGATAAAAGTAACGGTGATCGATCGTGAAGGCGAAGCTCACGAACTGGATGCTCCAACCGACATGAACATGAACATGATGGAGCTGTGCAAGTCGTACGAATTACCTGTCGAAGGCACGTGTGGAGGCATGGCCATGTGCGCATCCTGCCACATGTACGTGGAATCAGATCATGAGCTCCACGAGCCTAGCGATGACGAGGAAGACATGCTCGATCAGGCCTTTGGCGTGGAGGACAACAGCCGACTGGGTTGCCAGATAAAAATCACTGAAGACCTGGATGGTTTGAAAGTGAGGCTGGCAGAGGTTTAGAAAAGTTATACTATCTCAAGAAATCAAAAGTGCTTTTCCGCATTGCTCTAAAGCGTGTGGTTCAGCACTTTTTTTGACTCTATCAACTTGTGAAGATGCGGCACTCTGCTGGCATGAAAGGTAGCGTCCAGATGGTGGCCATTGTGGCAATCAGTACCCACAAAATCGACTACTTCATGATCAATCATGTACTCGGCAATTTTTTTGACTTTCGGATTGTAAAGCCCCGCCAATGAATTGAGGTTTAATTGAAGCAAAAGCCCTTTTTCCGAAAGTTCAATATATTTCTCGGGATTTGAATGCCAGTAGTTGTAGCGCTCTGGATGAGCCAAGACAGGTTTGTAACCCGCCATTTGAAGATCAAAGGCGGCTCTCATCAAGGATGCAGGCTCCGAAAGGAACGAGAGCTCGAAAAGAACGTAGTTGTCTCCGAAAGAAAGGATGTCCTTCTTTTCGATGAGTTTCTCAAAATGATCGTCCAGGTAGTACTCGGCCGCGGCTTCAAATCCAACATTCATGTTTCGTTTGCGCAGTTCATCTATCACCTGATCGCGACCACGCAAGATGGTTTCACTGTCGTTTTTGTAGAGGTCACTCATCACGTGAGGAGTTGTGATGATTTTTTGAAACCCAAGTTTCGTCAGACCTTTGATCAGAGAAATACTTGTTTCGAGATCTGGAGCTCCATCGTCAATGCCTGGAATAAGATGAGAGTGCATATCCGCCTTAACCGCTGAAAAGTCCAGCGGCTCTTCGAGTTGCTCTTTTCCAAAAAGCCTTTTTAAAAAACCCATGCGGAGCTCCTGATTATTTTGTCCTAACGATTATCGTTTTTGATATTGTTCTTCGTAGTAGTTGAGATAGTCTCCACTAGTTACGTTTCTCAGCCAGCTCTCGTTTTTGAGATACCAATCGACTGTCATTGCCAATCCTTTTTCGAAAGTGACCAGAGGCTTCCAGCCCAGTTCTTTTTTGATTTTCGAAGCATCGATGGCATAGCGAAGGTCGTGGCCTGCGCGATCCTTAACGAACTTAATTAAAGCGCGAGATTTTCCTTCGGGACGACCGAGCTGTTCATCCATTTTGTCACACAACAGACGCACAAGGTCGATGTTTTTCCATTCGTTATCTCCACCGATGTTGTAGGTTTCGCCCACATTTCCTTTGTGGAAAATTGTATCAATAGCGGAAACGTGATCACCTACCCAGAGCCAGTCGCGAACATTTTCTCCTTTTCCATAAACTGGCAAGTCCTTTTCTTCACGGATGTTGTGAATCATCAACGGGATCAATTTTTCTGGAAACTGGTAAGGACCGTAATTATTAGAGCAGTTAGAAATAACCACAGGCAGACCGAAGGTGTGATAGTACGCCCTCACCAGGTGGTCACTCGCAGCTTTAGATGCCGAATAGGGACTTCGAGGGTCATATGAAGTTTCTTCTGTGAAAAAACCGGTGTCACCCAGTGCCCCGTAAACCTCATCAGTGCTGACATGATAAAACAGTTTGCCGGAAGGGTTTTCTCCCCAGTAACTTCGAGCTGCGTTCAACAAGGTTAGCGTACCCTCCACGTTGGTTTCCACAAAAGACTTCGGATCTGAGATAGAACGGTCGACATGACTTTCGGCAGCCAAATGAATCACTGCATCGATGGAATGCTTCTCGAAAATACCCTGGACCGCTTCACTATCGCAGATATCGGCTTTCTCAAAGTGATAGTTCGCTGCGGATTCAACGTCTTGCAAATTTGCCAGGTTGCCCGCATAAGTAAGCTTATCGAGGTTTACAATCGTGTAGCTCGGATAGCGTTCAACAAGATGTCTCACGAGGTGTGAGCCGATGAATCCTGCACCTCCGGTAACTAAAATGTTCTGAGCTTTTTGCATGGTGAGTTCTAATTTTTTCTGTGTTCTTACAATCCCCAGTAAACCAGGCGCTTTATCTTATCGCGGTAAATTCCTTTCACATCCACGAGCACCCCTTCATCATCGTTCATGAGTGATTCGAAGTACTCTTCGTCAAGATCCAAATAATCCTTGTGATTGACCGCCACGATAACCGCATCGTACTTATTCTTTGCTGGCTCTTTTATGAGGTTGTAACCATATTCTTGGTGCAGTTCTTCTGGATCTGCATGAGGATCGACCAAGTCTACTTTCACGCTGAAAGAATCGAGCTCGCGAACCACATCCAGAACTTTAGAATTTCTGATGTCTGAAACGTTCTCCTTGAAAGTCGCTCCCATCACCAAAACGTGTGCATCGAGCACATTTTTGTTGCGCTCAAGAATCTTTTTAACCGTTTGCTTTCCTACGTAAAAGCCCATCGAGTCATTCACGTATCGGCCTGAATTGATCACCTTGGAGTGATAACCAAGTTTTTTTGCTTTGTAGGTAAGGTAGTAAGGATCAACACCAATACAGTGCCCTCCCACTAACCCGGGAGTGAATTTGAGGAAGTTCCACTTGGTCCCTGCAGCGTCCAAAACATCATACGTATTTATTCCAATACGATTGAAAATGATCGACAATTCGTTGATCAGGGCGATGTTCATGTCGCGTTGGGTGTTCTCAATAATCTTTGAAGCCTCGGCCACTTTGAGATTAGGCGCGCGATGAACACCGGCATCTATAACAAGTTCATAAACCTTGGCTACCTGCTCAAGCGACTCATCATCAATACCAGAAACCACTTTCTTGATCGAGCGGATCGTGTTCACTTTATCACCCGGATTAATACGCTCGGGAGAGTAACCGACTTTGAAATCTTCAATCTTTTTGAGCCCGGAATGTTTTTCCAAAACCGGAATACAATCGTCTTCAGTGCAGCCCGGATAGACAGTAGATTCGTAAACCACATAATCTCCTTTGCTCAGCACTTTACCAACAGATCGTGACGCTGCCAGCACCGGCCCGAGATCAGGAAGATTGCTGGCGTTGATAGGCGTTGGAACCGCAATGATGTAGAAGCTGGCCTCCGCGAGTTTGTCAAGCGAGCTGGTGAACTCTATGTCTTTGCCTTCAAAATCAGACGACTCAAGCTCGTGAGAGGGGTCAATGTTATTGCGCATCATGTCCACACGCTTCTCATTGATGTCGAAACCAATTACCTGGATTTCTTTGGCAAATTCGAGTGCTATTGGCAACCCAACATAACCCAGCCCGATTACCGCCAGTTTCGCCTCTTTATTTATTAGTTGATCGTAAATCATTGGAATCTAAAACTTAATCCTTGCCGATTTTAGAAACGGCATTGTCTTTCAAAATATATTTCTCACCACTTTCTTCGCAAGTGGCTTCATTGTCTTCGTTAAAATGGAGTCTGTGTCCGTACTCGCTCATCCAGCCGATGTGCTTTGCGGGATTTCCAACCCAAAGCGAGTAGTCAGGAATTTCTTTGGTAACGACAGCTCCAGCACCAATAAATGCAAATTTACCGATGTCATTTCCACAAACTATCGTAGCGTTGGCACCGATACTCGCACCTTTGCGCACCACCGTTTTGTCGTACTGACCTCTGCGATTCACTGCGCTTCTAGGATTAATCACATTTGTAAAAACGCAAGAGGGGCCGAGAAACACATCGTCTTCGCACTCCACTCCAGTGTAGATGGACACATTGTTTTGAACCTTTACATTTTTGCCGAGCTTCACTCCTGGAGACACCACCACATTTTGTCCGATGTTGCAGTTTTCACCTAACACACTGTCTTTCATGATGTGCGAAAAATGCCAGATCTTAGTGCCCTCACCAATGGTGCAGCCTTCGTCCAACACGGCCGTTTCATGAGCAAAGTAGTCCATCAGCTGCGAATGTAGTTATCGAAATTCTTATGTTCTTTTTTGTAGAGCTCTTCTTCAGGTAGGCCCTTGAAGTAGTCGTAAGTTATCCGAAGTCCTTCAGCTCTGGACACTTTCGGCTCCCAACCGAGCAATTTTCTTGCTTTGGTAATGTCTGGCTGGCGCTGCTTTGGATCATCAACTGGAAGATCCTTGTATACCACTTTCTGATCGGTACCGGTCAACTTGATGATTTCTTCAGCAAAGTCGGCAATGCTGATCTCATCTGGGTTACCCACATTTACCGGATCTACACAGTCACTGAAAAGCAATTTGTAAATGCCGTCAACCAAATCATCAACGTAGCAGAAGGAGCGCGTTTGTGATCCATCGCCAAAAACCGTGAGATCTTCACCTCTCAGCGCCTGACCGATAAATGCCGGTAAAACGCGCCCATCGTTGAGCCTCATTCGCGGGCCGTAAGTATTGAAAATTCGTACGATCCGCGTTTCCAACCCGTGGTAGGTGTGATAAGCCATCGTCATTGCCTCCTGAAAACGCTTGGCTTCATCGTAGACACCACGTGGCCCGACTGGATTCACATTTCCCCAGTAGCTCTCACTCTGCGGATGTACGGTCGGGTCTCCGTAAACTTCTGAAGTCGATGCTACAATAATCCTTGCGTTCTTTTCCTTTGCCAGACCGAGGCAGTTGTGAGTTCCCAGCGACCCAACTTTTAAAGTTTGAATCGGAATCTTGAGATAATCGATCGGGCTTGCCGGTGAGGCAAAATGGAGAACATAGTCAAGCTCTCCCGGCACGTGCACGTATTTGGTAACATCGTGGTGGTTGAACTCAAAATTTTCGTGGGGCATCAGATGTTCCAGGTTTTTGAGATCTCCGGTAATCAGGTTATCCATCCCGATCACATAAAATCCTTCAGAGATAAACCGATCACAAAGGTGACTACCTAAAAACCCTGCTGCTCCCGTGATGAGCACTTTTTTCATGACGCGCTGGTTGACGATTCTTTAGCCGAAACTTCGGCCACTGTTTCTCTTCCGATGCTCTTGTAGTAGAAACCGAGCGACTTCATTTTTTCAATTTCGTAAAGATTTCTACCATCGAAAATAGCCTTGTTTGCAAGCTTACCTGCAACCTTGTCAAAGTCGGGGTTTCTAAAAACCGGCCACTCTGTGCAAATCAGGAGAGCATCAGCACCGTCAAGTGCTTCGTATTGTGAAGAAGCGTATTCTATTTTATCACCGATTTGGCTGCGGACATTTTCCATAGCCTCCGGATCATAAGCTTTTACTTTCGCTCCTGCTGCGGTGAGCTTCTCAATCATGTAGAGAGCCGGAGCTTCGCGAATATCGTCAGTGTCCGGCTTGAAGGCGAGCCCCCAAAGTGCAATCGTTTTACCCTGGAGATTTCCTCTGAAATAACCTTCGATCGAAGGGAAAAGAATCGTTTTTTGCTCGTCATTCACACGAAGTACAGAGTTTAGAATTTGGAATTCGTAACCAAACTCATGACCTGATTTGTGCAGCGCCTGAACGTCTTTTGGAAAACAGCTACCACCGTAGCCAATTCCAGGAAACAAAAATCTTTTTCCGATTCTGGTATCGGTCCCTATTCCGATTCTCACCTTGTCTACATCGGCTCCAACCTTCTCGCAGAAGTTGGCCACTTCGTTCATGAAAGTTATTTTGGTTGCCAAAAACGCGTTTGCCGCATACTTTGTGAGCTCTGCAGATTTTTCATCCATGAAAATGATCGGATTGCCCTGACGGGTGAAAGGCTTGTAAAGCTCTTCCATAATATTTCTCGCACGAGCCGAAGTGGTTCCAATCACCACACGATCCGGCTTCAGAAAATCATCCACAGCAAATCCTTCACGCAAAAATTCTGGGTTAGAAACAACATCGAACTGCACGGTGGCATTTTTAGCCACTGCTTCATCAACAAGTTCTGCAGTTCCAACTGGCACAGTGCTTTTGTCAACGATCACCTTGTAGTCTTCTATCATGCTACCGAGCTCTTCAGCCACACCTAACACGTAGGACAGATCCGCAGATCCGTCTTCTCCCGGAGGAGTTGGCAGAGCCAGAAAAATGATTTGAGCATCCTTCACGGCCTCTTCCAGCACAGTAGTGAAAGACAGTCGGTTTTGTTTGATATTTCTTTCGAAAAGCACATCGAGGTGAGGCTCGTAGATCGGCACTTCACCGGCTTTCATTCTCTTTACTTTATCTTCATCGATATCGACACAAACCACGTTGTTTCCCGTTTCTGCAAAGCAAGTTCCGGTAACCAATCCTACATAGCCTGTACCTACAACAGCAATATTCATCGCTCAATTATTTTTTGTAAAAATCCAGAACGCCCTGGATTATGTAATCTTGTTGGTCTTTAGTTAATTCTGAGTGCATGGGCAGCGAAATTACACTTTCGCAGAGTTCTTCGGTTACAGGAAAAGCTCCTTTACCGTAGCGATCATCCTTATACGCTTTTTGCATGTGGAGCGCCACCGGGTAATAAACCATGGCAGGAATATCTCTGTCTTTGAGAAATTCCTGAAGTGCAAAACGGTCGATGCCTTTTGTTTTCAGAGTATATTGATGAAAAACGTGAGTCGACCTTTCCGATCTCAATGGTGTTTCAATCAGGTCTACATCGGCAAATGCCTGATCGTAGTAATCAGCCGCTTTTCTCCTGTTCTCGTTGTATTCGTTGAGTTTTCTCAGCTTTATTCTAAGAATTGCTGCCTGAATGGAATCCAGGCGAGAGTTCACTCCTACCCTATCGTGATAATATCTTTCTGACTGGCCGTGGTTGGCAATCATTCGTGCTTTTTCCGCAAGCTTGTCATCATTGGTGAAGAGCGCTCCTCCGTCACCGTAGCAACCAAGATTTTTGGAAGGGAAAAACGATGTACCACCAAAATCACCCATTGTGCCAGCTGACCTTGTAGTACCGTCTTTGAAAGTGTATTTGGCGCCAATTGCCTGAGCAGCATCCTCTACCACGTGCAGGTTGTGCTTTTTAGAAATTTCCATGATGCGGTCCATATCGGCACACTGGCCAAAAAGATGCACCGGAACAATGGCTTTTGTCTTATCGGTAATGGCAGCTTCCACTGCCTCAGGGTCGATATTGAAGGTATCGGGATCTACATCGACAAGCACCGGCTTGAGTTTTAGCAAGGCGATGACTTCGGCTGTGGCTACATAAGTGAAACTAGCTGTTATCACTTCATCACCTGGCTTTAGGTCCAGTGCCATCATGCAGATTTGCAAGGCATCAGTACCGTTAGCACATGGAATCACGTGCTTCACATCGAGGTAAGTCTCGAGCTCGCTTTGAAAGTCTTTTACTTCCGGACCATTGATGTAGGCCGAAGAACGAACCACGTCCGTAATTGCGTGATCCACTTCATCTTTGATGTTTTCATACTGCGCTAGCAGATCTACCATCTGGATTTTCCTCATAAAATATCTGTCTATTTTTGGAGGGCGAATATAGGCAAATTTGCCCATTGGAAAGCCCTTTAACAAGTTTGTTAAACCATCCAAATCACTCTCTTAGAGCTGCAATTTTCAGCGGCAATAGTCGTTCAATCCACACCTTATTTCTGTATTAATTCTACTATCTTCGCCCCATGGTTAGATCGATTTTAGTTCTCGTAGCCACGCTCTTTTTCACTAGTGGCTTTGCTCAAATCAAGGACACAACAGTTTTTGCTCCTCACCTTTCGGTGCACTACTCCTATCAATGGCCGGGTGGCGATATGGCTGATCGATTCGGGGAATTCTCGAATATTGGCGGCAGCTTCAACATCAAGGACGCCCATAATTTTTATTACGGGGTAGATTTTAGTTTCATGTTTGGAGCTCGGGTCACAGAACCGGGACTCATGCAAAACCTCTACACCGAAAACGGAGAGATTCTCGACAACCAGGGCCAGATTTCAGAAGTACTGGTAGAGGGTCGCGGATTCACTGTCACTCTGAGCGGAGGTTACCTCTTCAACTTTTTGGGCCCCAATCCAAATTCTGGTTTGTTAGTAAAAGGTGGCATCGGATTATTGCAACACAGAATTCGACTCGAGAATCAGGTTAATGAAATCAACCAGCTGGACGGTGATTACGAAAAAGGCTACGACAGAATGACCAACGGCCTTGCCCTCACTCAGTTTCTCGGATATTATTATATGAGTAGTTCGCGCCTGGCAAACTTTTATGTCGGTCTTGAAGCTTACCAGGGGTTCACTCAAAGCCAACGTGGATTCAACTTCGATACTCAGGAGTTTGACACTGAAAAAAGAATGGATCAACTCTTTGGTGTTCGCGCTGGATGGATCATTCATTTGCGCAAGCGAGCTCCAAAGGATTATTACCTCTATTAAATGCGTTGGCTCTATAATTTATCTGTAGGCAGTTACGCGAATTTCATCCGGCTTTCGTCACCCCTCAATCGAAAGGCCTTCAAGTGGACCCTTGGACGGAGAGGTCTTTTTAAGAAATTGGAGGAATCGAAGGTGGCGGATCATCAGGTGGTTTGGGTGCATTGCGCCAGCCTCGGAGAATTCGAACAAGCACGGCCGATTATAGAGCGGATAAAAAAGGAATATCCAGACGAGAGAATCTTGCTGACATTCTTCTCTCCTTCTGGCTACGAAATCAGAAAAGACTACGAAAACGCAGACTTCATTTTCTACCTCCCTGAAGATACCAGGCTGAAAGCGAAGAAATTTCTGGATCTTGTAAAGCCGAAAGCTGCTGTTTTTGTAAAATATGAGTTTTGGCCCAACTACATGCTCGAGCTTCAACACCGCAACATCCCATTGATTAGTGTGAGCACGATCCTTCGTCCTGAGCAGCGGTTTTTTAAATGGTATGGCGGCTGGTTCAGACAAACGCTTAGAGCCGTTAACCACTTTTTCGTTCAGAACCAAACCACGGCAGACCTTCTCTCGGATATCGGCCTCGACAATTCCACCGTAACTGGTGACACACGATTTGACAGAGTCGCTCAGGTCGCACAAAACATCAGACCTGTGCCGATGGTTGAGCTATTCGCTGAAAACAGCCTGGTCATTATTGCGGGCAGCTCCTGGCCACAAGAAGAGGCCGCTCTTGCCAGATTTTTGAAGACAAGTGACAGCCGCGTAAAACTGATTATTGCACCACACGAGATTCACGAAGGACACATCAGAGACATTGAAGCCCAGTTCGATGAATCGATACGCTTTTCCAGAGCTACACTCGATCAGGTGGGTCAGTCGCGGGTTTTGATAATCGATAACATGGGCATGCTTTCACAGCTCTACCAATACGGAAAAATTGCAGTCGTGGGCGGAGGGTTTGGAAAAGGAATTCACAACATCCTTGAGGCTGCTACCTTTGGAATGCCGGTACTGTTTGGTCCAAACTTCGACAAGTTTCAGGAGGCAAAAGATCTAATAAAACTGGGAGCAGCGCGATCGGTTAAAAGCCCGGAAGGGATAGTCCATGCACTCAAAAAACTAGTGCAGAATTCAACCGAACGCGAAAAAATGGGTGAAATTAGTGGAAACTATGTGCTGCGCCACAAAGGAGCTACAGAAAAAATTGTAGCTTACCTTTCGGATAATCAGATCGTTGGGAGCAAGCAAAAAGTGTGACGGAAAAAAGTTGATTGATTTACAGAATTATTTACATTTGTCAGCCCTAAACGAAATGTTCTTTAAAGTACAGAGGCCTTGCCTCACCTAAAAAATGCGAGAATAGCTCAGCTGGTAGAGCACGACCTTGCCAAGGTCGGGGTCGCGGGTTCGAATCCCGTTTCTCGCTCTAAGTTAAATGACTGAACCCCGACCCGTGAAGCGGGATCGGGGTTTGTTGTTTTTCAACTCATTTGCCCGGGTGGTGGAATTGGTAGACACGTTGGACTTAAAATCCAATGGCCAGCAATGGCCGTACGGGTTCAAGTCCCGTCCCGGGTACAAAATCAGTTTAGAGCAAGAGTATGGAGCAAGAGCGAATTACACTTGCCTAAACTGATTTTCCTTCATTACTCACACTCCAACTCACACTCTCTTTTCACATTCCAATTTAGAGCGAGACACACCACACTGTTTTTCTTTCAGCCTTCGTCCGCGTGTCGCCAAAGCTTTAGCGGAGGCACAAGCTTCAGCGAAGAAGGGTCTCATTACTCACACTCCACTTGTGCACTGAAGCTGCAGCGAAAGTGTAAAACTATCTTTTCACTAACTCAATTTATGAGCAAAAAAAAAACGGCACCCTCCATTATGGAAAGTGCCGTCTTCTCAACCTAGCAAACAGCTATATTACTTCGCTGCTGCGCTTTTAATGTTGTTAGCTGCAGCCTTGGCTTCTTTGGTTGCCTCGGCAGTTGCAGATTTCGTTTTAGCGATCAGACCATCAATATCTTTTTTGGCCTTTTTTACTTGTTCTCCAAGTTGATCGCGTGTCTCTTTTCCGCTTTGTGGGGCGATTAGCAGACCTGCTGCTATTCCTAGTGCCACTCCGCTAATTGTTGCTACTAATACTTTTGACGTATCGTTCATAATAATCCTCCTATTTTTTGCTGTTATTAAAAGTTTTCTTGTTCAATTTATTCTGGCTATTTTCTTTCGTCACCCTTGAAAAAATCTTCAACATCAGTCGAAAACTCCTCTAGTTGATTATCAACTTTTGTGCCCCAGTCATCAGCTTCTTCTTTAAGCTTTTCCCAGTTTGACTGATTGGCTCCGCGGAGTTCATCGATCTTATCATCTAGCTTTCCGCTCCATTCTTCCAGGTCGTTCATTTGAGCTTCGAGCTCTTCACTTACTTCCGAAGAGCTTTCGTTTGCTTTCATTTTTGCATCTTCAAGCTCTTCGTTTATTTCAGCCTTTTTTTCCTCAAGCATTGAGATCGTCTTCTGCTTTTGTTCTTCGAATTTGGCCTCTGTTTGCTCCATGGTCTCATTCATTTCAGACTCTGCAGAGTTGTTTTCAGAATTTCCGTTGCAACCTGAAATAACAAGTGCTAGAGAAAAGGCGCTAACTGTAAGGATGTTTCTGATTTCGCGTTTCATCTTTAATCTAATTTTTAGGGTTTTGATTTGAGTTTATTGTTTTCAAAAATTCTATTTGATTCACTGATTGGTGAAACTTTTCACCTCCTTTAATTCCAAAGTCCAAAGTTCGTATTGGGAATGGAATTGTAATATCGTTTTCATCAAAGGCTTTCTTGATAGCCATCACTCCGGCACTTACCGCCATATTGTAGTTCATTTGGTTCGGTTGCGACACCCAGTAATAAATATCGAAATTGATTGAACTGTCGCCAAAACCGTTGTAAGCAAAATCAACTGGTTTCGATTTGTCTACCATGTCAATGCTATTAATAGCTTCCAACACCACATCCTTCACTTTCTGCAAGTTCTCTCCGTAAGAGATTCCCACGGCCAAATCAATCCTACGTTTTGAGTAACGCGAATAGTTCTTTATGGGCTTTTGGTAAACCTCCTTGTTCGGGATAATGATCTCCTGGCCTTGAAAGTCCTTAATTATGGTAGCCCTTAAATTCATTTCTGTAACTGTTCCAAAATGCTCGTTCGTGTCAAGAATATCTCCAACACGGAAGGGCTTTCTGGTAGCCATTAAAATTCCAGCAACAAAATTTGAAGCGATGTCCTGAAAGGCAAAACCCAGTGCCAAACCAATAATACCCGCACCGGCTAGAAGTGATGTAACAGCCTTATCGAGCTGTAAAATACTGAGAGCAACAAAGGTTCCAATTGCCATCACCGCGATGTAAAGTGTTGCTGACATCAGGCTGATCAGCCCCTTGTTATCAGAAAAGCGGTGCATAATGCGCTCGGTCAATTTCTTGATCAACTTCGCACTGAACCAAAATACGATAAGAACGATCACTGCCACCACAAAATTAGGTAACAGCTGAATTGCAGTCTGCATCCAACTATCGAGCTTCTCAGCTATCAAGTTGTAAGCCTTCTCTGCATTTAATGTTTGTAATATTTCATTCATCTATACGACTTCAGGTTGAGAAAATCGTTTCCAAAACTTATGATTCTAAAAAGCTACGAAGCATCCAAGAATTCTTCTCGTGAAACTCCAGTCGTTCTGTCAGCATATCAACAGTTGCCTCATCTACTGTGTCGGCTGCGAGAGGAATGAGGTCACGGGTTATTTTAATTACTGTTTCGTGACCTTTCACCAAATCTGCTATCATCTCTTCCCCGGAGTACTCTTCGTTATTTTTATCTAAAACACTCAAGTTTGAGTATTTTTCAAAGCTACCAGGAGCTAATACTCCGAGCGCTCTTATTCTCTCTGCGATTACATCAATCGCTTGAAATAGATCTTCATACTGAGCTTCGGTCAACTCGTGAACTGGCTTAAAGAGATGCCCTCTTACATTCCAGTGATAATTTTGAGTCTTCAGCATCAGAGCGTAAGAATTCGCAAGAATCTTTTTCAGACCCTCACTTATTTTTTCTCTCTCCTCATCGGAAATTCCGGTTTGAGGTTTTATTTGAGTTCTGTCTAGTGAAGTTACGTTTAAATCTGATATTGTAGTTGACTTCATAATTTCTTTAAATAATTCAATTTGAAAAATATAGAGTTAATGCTCTATCCTTCCACCTTTAGAAATTCATTTTCTGTACCACTACTGGCAACAATGATTGATAGGCAATGGTTTTTCCCTGATTTTCAACCATTTAATAGGTAATCATTTGAAACCTCCAAAACAGAAGAGACTTAAAGCACTAATTTGTTGTAGAACTTTATTCTCGATATGTGCGGAAAAACCGCATTTCTTGAGGTTTTTGTGGAAATTAATAACCACTAAAAAAAAGCTTTGGAAGGATTTTCGATAATTATCAAAGAGCAGAAATACAACAGGTGCTACGGGTAAAAGTTTCAAATACTCCTCAAGTGTGGGGACGCAAATGGGCAACTTAACACTTCCATCAAATTGAAAATTAGAAATGATTCTAGATTAATTCTTTGCAAAAGCACTTTTGCAACGACCTGTCTGCCAAAGGCTTTAGACCTCTGGCAGGTTTATTCAAAATTGACCGCTCATTGGATCGGTACGGTAATAGTCCGAAAGCTGCTGTAAAACAAAATCTAATTTTTATGAAACGCATTAAAATGTCCGCGGCAGTGATTGCCGCATTTTTATTTTTTACTGTTACTTCTTGCAGTAAATATGAAGACGGTCCCGGAGTAAGTCTGGTACCGAGAGACGAAAGAGTGGCCAACACCTGGGAATACGACAAGGTGTATGAGGATGGTGAAGAAATTACTGAGAATTACGATCAGTACGAGCTTTACCTAACGTCTGACGGTGATGCTGAGCTTGATGCAGAGTATCAATTTGGAGGAGTTACAGTGGAGACATCTACCAATGGAACCTGGGAATTTCAAAACGATGAAGAGAATCTATCTCTAGACTTCGAGGATGATGAACAGGACAACACCTACCAGATTTTGAGGCTCACTCAGGACGAGCTCTGGCTCAGAGAAATTGGTGGTGAAACTGAAATCCACCTAAAGGAGAAGTAAAAACAGTAAGCTAATTTTTAAAACAAAATCGCAATGAATAAAATATTTTCAATAGGAATGCTCGCGATTTTCGCGACAACACTTTTCACTTCTTGTTCCAAGTATGAAGAAGGACCTCTAATTAGTTTCAGAAGCAAAAAGGCTAGAATTTCCAACACCTGGCAAATTGAACAAGCCCTGGACGATGGTGAAGACGTAACAGACCAGTACGATCAGTATGAGCTTGAAATGCTTGATGATGGTGATGCTTCACTGGCTGCCCTTTACACCCTGGGCGACCTCACTTTTGAGTACGAAACTGATGGGACCTGGTCTTTTGAAGATAGCAAGGAACAGTTGCAGCTCGACTTTGAAGACGATGATGCAGACAGACTCTATGACATTCTTCGTCTAAAAGAAAAAGAGCTTTGGCTCAAAGAAGCTGGTGGCAACATTGAACTACACCTGAAGCCCTTGTAGATTTTCAAGTATTGCGTGGTATCCACCCACTGCGTAACACAGAATCCATTCAGGTTAATATATTTGACAGAGGGAATCTTCCCTCTGTCATTTTTGTTTAAACACAATCCAATTTGAAACCACTGAAGCTAAAGCAACTTAGGTTAAACTACATTTTTGTAGTGGCCTTTCTACTCATTATCGCATACACGATTTTTTCTTACGTGAAACTCAATAATTCGATAAATGATGTGGAATGGATTTCTAGAAGCGAAGAGTTTCAGGAAAAGATAAGTGAGCTGGCCGATCATTTTGAAGCTGGATTGGAGGCTCACGAAAACTATCTTGAATCCGGCAGGGAAGAATTTAGAGAAGACTATGCCGCAAAAATGAGTCGGGTTGCAGAAAATATTGAGCAAGCAAAAAACGCAGCACGCGACACAACTCAAAAAATACCTCTCCTTAAAATAGACGAGCTTTTGATCGAGCAAAAACAAGATCTCGATGATGCTCTTCATCTCAAAGATCAAAACAGCAGCGAATCTCTGATCAACAACCTGGTTTCTGAAGCCAACAAAAGAGCGATCCGTATCAATGGCTATCTGAGAGATCTCGAAAACCGCGACAAAGCTTTGATGCAACAGCGAATAGCAGATTTCGAAGACTCTACTTCTGACGTGCTTTTTCAAACAGTTCTTTTCGGACTTATCACACTAATCATTGTGGTGGTCGCATTCCTCAAAATTTCTTACGACCTGAAGAAGAGAACTAAAAGTGAGAAGCAACTTTTGGAAAGTAACCTTAAATTCCAGGCACTCTTCGATCAGTCTTTTCAGTTTGTGGGACTCACTGACGCTGCTGGAAAAATGATTGACGCCAATAAACCGGCTCTGGCATTTTTAAAGATGAAGAAAGACGAGATAGAAGGAATGCCATTGGCAGAAATGACCGGAAACATACTCGACAAGCAAGGCAAAAAAACCATTCGCAAAGCAATCAAAACGGCCAGTTCTGGTGAGTTCTTCAGAAGTGATTTACACATTCGGCCAGGCAATGAAAAAACAACGACAATCGACTTCTCGCTAAAACCTGTGTTCAACGAAGAGGGCAAAGTTAGCTTGCTGATTGCTGAAGGCAGGGATGTTACAGAGCTCCACAACATTACGCGTGCACTTGCTGAGTCGAGAGAAATCTACGACTTGGTGCTGCGAGGGAGTAGTGCAGGAATTTGGGATTGGACTGACGTGAATAAAGACGCCACCTGGTGGTCACCTAAATTCTACGAACTGCTAGGCTACAGTCCTAATGAAGTGCAGGCAACCATTCAATTGTTCAGGGAACTCCTGCATCCTGAAGACAGAAAAAGAACTTTCGAACTACTCAACCAGGCACTCAAGGGAGAAAAGTCCTATCAGGTGGAGTATCGCCTGAGAACTAAATCCGGTGAATACAGATGGTTTCACGCTACAGCTCAGGTAAACTTTGACAGCAAAGGAAAAGCGATCCGAATGGCTGGCTCGATCATCGACATTACCGAAAGAAGGAAAGCCGAATCTGCACTCAGTTCGGTGGCACAGCTCATGGCAGCAGCCGAAAGTATTGCGCGCATCGGTAGTTTCGAATGGGACACCAACTCCAATGAAGTGATCTGGTCGGAAGGCATGTACAAGATTTACGAACTTGAAAACGATGAAATCCAGCCTTCCTACGAATACATGACCCGCCACATCGTAAAAGAAGATTTCAAGGAAAATCAAGATATCGTTAGGGAAGCGAGGATGCGCGAAATGCCTTATCAGGTGAATTACCGTATAAAAATCAACGGCAAAATAAAACACCTCAAAGAGCTGGCTCAGGTCAAAAAAGATGAAAATGGGAATTTCGCTGGTTTTGTAGGAACTGTCAGAGACAACACCAACGAAGTTTTTTCTGCAAAGAGGATAAGCGCTGCGATGGAAGATCTGGAAAGATCGAACGAGGAACTGGAGCAATTTGCCTATGTCGCATCCCACGATTTGCAGGAGCCTCTGAGGAAAATCCGCGCCTTTGGCGATAGACTTCTTTCCAAATACGACAAAGACGATACTCTCCCGGGCAAAGAATATGTCGACCGGATGCAGAACGCAGCTGAACGCATGCAGATTCTGATAGACGATCTCCTGACCTTTAGTCGCGTTAGCCGCGGCCAGCAAAGGGAAGAAAAGATCGATCTTCAAAAAATCTTCGAAGAAGTGTCGGACGACCTCAGCGTTACTCTCAGTGCCAAAAACGGAAAACTTATTCAGGAAAATAAGTTGCCACCTTTTATCGGCAGCCGCACTCAAATGAGACAGCTTTTCCAAAATTTACTCGGCAACGCCATAAAGTTTGCAAAACAAGAAACGCCACCGGAAGTAAAAGTGAGCTACCGCAAAGTGGACGCTTCCGAAGTCTTTAGCCACGACAACCAATTTAGTGCTGACTCAGAAAAATATCACGAGATCGTGATTAAGGATAACGGAATTGGCTTCGAGCAGGAGTACGTTGACAAGATTTTCACCATTTTTCAGCGACTCCATGGCAAAAGCGAATTTAAAGGCACAGGAATAGGTCTGGCCGTATGCAAAAAAATTGTAGAAAATCATTCTGGGGTCCTCACAGCCCGGAGCAAGCCCGAGGAAGGAGCAGAATTTTATATATTTTTACCCGATCGCTTATTACTAAAAGATGAATAGAGAAAAGAACAAACGAATCGTTATCCTAATGGCTGATGACGATCCGGACGATCGAATGTTGACGAAAGAAGCTCTGGAAGAAAATAACCTGGCTCACGATCTGAATTTTGTTAATGACGGTGTTCAACTCATGGACTACCTCTACAGAAGAGATGGATACAACGAAACAAATGCCCCTAAACCCGGGCTCATTTTGCTAGACCTCAACATGCCCAAAATGGACGGAAGAGAGGCTCTTTGCGAAATCAAAAAGAATCCAAAATTTAAAAGAATTCCCGTGGTTATTTTAACCACTTCGCGAGCTGAAGAAGACATAATGAACACCTACGACCTCGGTGTAAATTCTTTTATATCTAAGCCGGTGATGTTTAAGGACCTTGTAGAAGTCACCCGTCAAATCGGTGAGTATTGGTTTGGAGTTGTGGATCTTCCAAAAAATTAAAAAATTATGATTGATTCGTCTTATACACTTCTACTTGTAGATGATGATGAGGACGACTATTTCCTCGCCCAGGACTACCTGGAGGAAATGGGAGAAAAGTACAATCTCGAATGGGTGAGTCGCTATGACGAAGCACTCCCAAAATTGGCCAACAACGAACATGACCTTTACCTGGTCGACTTTAGGTTAGGCCGAAAAACCGGACTCGAACTTCTGGAAGCTGCAATCTCGCAAGGTTGTACCAAACCAATTATAATGCTCACGGGAAAAGGCGACCAGGAAATCGACCTCAAGTCGATGAAAGCCGGTGCTGTCGACTACCTGGTAAAAGGTGAAATCAACGCCCATACACTTGAGCGGGCCATTCGATATGCGCTCGAAAATTCAGAAAACAAACAGACCATTCTCGAGCAGCAAGAGCGTTATCAAATGCTTTTTTCGAGGTCAATCGATCCCATTTTTCTGGCTGATGAAAACCTGAAACTTCTCGAAGCAAACAGCTCTTTCTCCCGGTTGACGGGAGTACAGGAAGACCATCTTGACAGTACTCCTCTCAAAAGCATTTTTGTGAAGGACGAAGAGTACGACAACTTCCTGAAAGAACTGAATGAGAAAAAAGCTGTCAACAACTTTCCTGTCTCCATTAAGAAACTCGATGGCTCTGAAGCCCCTTGCACAATTTCTATGGCAGAGCTCAACTATCGAAAGCAGAGTATGACAGGCTATCAGGGGCTAATCCACGACATTTCTGAATTGAGGAAAGCCGAGGCTGACATTCGGCTTGCCGAAAAACTCAGCCTGACAGGAAAGATGGCGCGCATGATCGCCCACGAAGTGAGAAACCCACTCACGAACATCAACCTCTCTCTCGAACAGCTAAAGGAAGACCTTGACGAAGCGGGAATAGAAGACTTGACGATCTACACAGACATCATTCGCAGAAATTCGCACCGCATAAACGACTTGATAACGGAGCTACTAAAATCTGCGAAACCGAGCGAACTGGACTTGCAGCCCCACGACCCAAATGAACTTGTGAAGAGCACACTCGAATTTAGTGACGACCGACTGAAGTTGCTGGAAGTAGATGTTGTTGCGAATTTCGAAGAGTGTAAAGGGAAAGTGAAGTTCGACATGGAGAAAATGAAAATTGCTCTTATAAACATTGTCACCAATGCCATTGAAGCAATGGAGGGCATGGAATCGCCTCAACTGAAAGTCAATACTTTTAATAGCGAAGATGCTTTTAACATTTGTATTGCCGACAATGGACACGGCATGAAAAAAGAAGAAGTCGAAAAGTTATTTGATCCTTTTTATACGGGCAAGAACAGTGGAATGGGCCTGGGAATGACCTCAACTCAAAACATTGTTCAAAGTCACCATGCCCAAATAAATGTTGAAAGCGATCCCGGAAACGGAACCGCTTTCACCATCTCTCTTCCTTTCTCTGGAAAAATCTAGACCTTTCTTCCGGTGATCAATCGGATTAGAATAGCTATCACAGCTAACACTAATAGAATGTGGATAAATGATCCAACTGCATCGGCAAAGCCAACGTATCCAACTAGCCATCCTATTATCAGAATAATGGCAATTAACCATAGTAAATTTCTCATGATTGCGATTTTGTTTATTAATAGTTATAAAGCTGTCCTTTAGGATTTTACTATCGGGCAGGGTTCACATTGTGAGTTATAGAAATGCGCTCTCCAAGCTGGTTGTAGTAAAGGGTAACAAGGGTGTCTTCGCCAGATGAAACATCAAAGCGATAGAGCTCACCTTGACGAGGGGTTGATGCGACATAAATTCCATGAATGTCCCAATCCGAATACTTTGAGTCTCTGAAAGCTCCATCAGTAGGGTCGGGCAAATCATCTTCGTCAATCAAATAGCCTGTCTCGTACTCAACCGCTTCCTGATTCACCAGCGCATATTGCTTTACACCGTCTTCAGAAAATGTTATTCGAACTCTATCTGTGCCTTCTACCCTCATCCAATCTACATCTTCGGCTCCGGGATTAGCATCGCGCAAATAATTTATAACAAGCGTTTCCTCGGTATTATCCAGATTTTGAGCCTGGAGAAAGCCTGGAATGGCTAGCATGATAAAAACGGTAATCATTGAAAATTTCATAACATTTTGGTCTTTATTCTTACACTTCATTTTTCTCAATCATATTTTTCATTCTTTCAGTGTCCTTTATTAGTTCGCGAGAACTTTCTCGTAGCACTGATTTCATTTCGTCACCAACCGGCTTAGTCATTTCTTGTTCCATCGCTTCAAGTAAGTCGCGACTTCCATTGAGGACTTCTCTTAGAATTTCTTTGTCATTAAGTTCGTCATCCAAAAGCATCGCCTGCACGCTACCTCCCACTTGTTCATTGTCAGGCATCTCAGATCTCAACTTCACTTCCATCTGATCCAGTTTCTTGAGCATTTTACTTCTGTCCTCAAGCATGTCTGACAAAAAGCGAGTTGCGATTTGACCGTCTGCGCGGTCTTTTGCTTCTGAAATCAGATTTACACTGTCCAACATCATTTTATCAAGTTGGCGAATGGTTTCTTTCTTTTCTTCAACTGTCATAATCTCTTTTCTTTTTCCCACTCTGTTTCAAAAGCTTTTCCATAATTCTAAAACCCGCTTATCTCCCGCAAAAGGGAGAATCCTCCAATGAGAGAATGATGAAGTTGATGGAGGAATTGTAGACAGTTTTCTACAAAAGCCCAGCAATGGTCACGAGTTAGAGGAGCTACTGGGCCGGATCGAAAGTGGCCTTCAAATAACTGAACAAGGTGGCAGGGTTTTTCTTGGTTAAAGTGAAAATCGAAAACCCAAAAAATTTTTAAACCATGAATAAAGAAGGAAAACTCTCCAAGAAAAGGTTGGCCATACTACTGGAAGACGGATTCAACAATGACGAATTTGAACTGACAAGAGACATCGCCAAAAACGAAGGGGCGAGAGTAGATGTAGTTTCGAGTGGCAACCTAGAGGTTAAGCCCTATGCGGAATCAAATGCCAAGAGAAACAAGCCAGTACAGGTAGATAGCAGCCACACCGACAAGTCCACCTATGATGGAGTAGTCATTGTGTCTGGAGTTATTGACCACAGCCAAATGGCAGAGAATGAAGAAATCAAGGCTTTTATCAATCGGGAATTTGAGGCGCACACTCCCATTGTTGCAATAGGAAGTGGAGAAAAGATTTTGGAAGATGCTGGAGTGTTTGAATCTGTGGACTCACCAGGGAAAAGCGAGAGCACAAAGAGTTTTGTCAGAGGCCAGAGCGTGATGTTCGCCAAAGACATGGAAGACAAAAAAGCATTTTCCGATGAGTTTGTCGACTTTCTTTCTAAGTCCTAGAAACAAACCACAAAAAATAAAACAGGCGGGAGTTTCCCGCCTGAATTTTTTCCTTTAAAATATCTTTTCTTACTAAATTCTGTTTTTGTCGTCCTCTATGTGTTCCTGAGAGCGACCAATTTCTGCTGAAGCTTTTTCCAGCTCATCGAGCATGTTCTCGACATCCTCGCTGCGCAAAAAGCCCCATACTACACTGTGATCCATTTCTGCTTCGCTATTGTAACGGGCGTTTCTCATATTCGCCAAAGCTTCGAGCCCAATTGCTCTGATACGATCATCAGATTCCTGCTCGAGCATATGTGCTGCCTGTCCGGCATTCTGCAAGTTTTCGTAAACTTCCTGATAAACCTGCTCTTCCCGGGCAAATTGATTGTAGTCCATTCCCTGAACCTGTCTTTGCGTGCCGCTTAATAGCTTTATCACATTATTCAAATGCACTTGCTTTTCTTCATCTGTCATCATTTTCTTCTATCTTTTGGTTCACCCTACCGATAGAAAAATCGCGCCATCGGATCAAAAGTCAGGGCGCACAACGACCTTCACTTTTCACAAGAGACATTTCGTTTCAGAAAATCTACATAACGGAGCAACTTGTACCACAAAAAAAGCCCCGGTATCACCGAGGCTTCAAATTATACTTAAATGATTTTAGCTCTTTCTGTTATTCAGTGCATTAGTGATCAGCGGGAATGCAAAGTACTGAAACACGTTGCTGTTCGATCTAAACACGTAGCGATAAAATTCCTGCAAGTCCTTGAGCAACTGCTCAGCAAACTCGCCTTTATCTAGATGCGAAATAATCTGAGTGATCTCTTCAACTTTTTCACTGATAAATTTCTCTGCCTCCTCTTCATCTGCTGGCAACATTTTGCTGTACTCTTCAAAGCGGTCTGCGAAATTTTCGTCAACTGCTTTATAATAAGTGTGCAGGTCGATAGGAGATGAATACGTGCGAAAGTGCGCTTGTTTAATGGCCTCACTTTTTTCAGCCGGATCTATTTCTCCATCCTTGCTTACAGCTGCGTGAAGCGAAATCCAAATTGGAGCGTCTAAAACCTTTTTCTGATCTTCTTCTGAAAGGTTTTTCAATTCTTTTACGAACATGCTTATTTACGAGATTGGTTGATGAAATTCAATTAGTTCAAATCGACTTGAGCAGCAAAGAAATTCAACATTTATTACTGCCCAAATTTTGAAGAAAACAAATTTAGACATTTAGGCAGAACACTGATCATTTCATCCCGCGAAGCCGATTGATTTTCAAATTTTCTTCTTTCAATAGGTCGTTCAATTCTTCCGTTTTCGTTTCCTGTATAGATATTTTCCATAGAGTGCAATTAGTGATTCAACGATTTCATTTGTTTGAGATCCCCTTTCACAATCGACAATCCAAAACGCACACGCAAGGTAAATCACTGATCTACAAATCAATGAAAACAACCCTGAAAAAAGACATCGTTTATTGACGTTGAGATTCTGCGATAGTATTGGGCACTTTTCCCCACACTTCATGTTATGCTAGCCAGGAAAATCTTTAATAGAAGAACTCTTCACAAAACCTGCTTACTGCCTAGCCCAAAGCGGCATACATCCATTTACTGACAAAAAAGAGGGAGCAATTCAGTGCCATGGCACAGATATTCCAACCAACCATGAATGAATCTAATTGAAATTATTTTGGTAATTCTCCTTCCTCCAGTGCCCGTTGCTCTGAGGTTTGGAGTGAGTGGAAAATTACTAATCAGCATAATCTTAACCCTTTTGGGTTGGATTCCAGGAGTTATTTATTCTATCTGGGTGCTGACTAAGAAAAATTGAAAATCAAAAATCTAAAATTGAAATGAAAAAATTAACTACAATATTATTTGCCCTGATTATTACTTCCATCACCTTTGCCCAGTCTGAAAAACCTGAGAACCGGAAGATGCTGGATAAAAAGGTGAGAGCAGATGTAGAAACCCGACTGGATGACAATTACGAAATTACGGATGTCAATTTTGAAGAAACTTACATCATGGTTGAAGCTACGGATGGAGAAGTAATTAAAAGAACCTTTTTCACTCCTGTTGGAGAATTTGAAGAAACCATCACCAAAGCGAGTTTTACTGCACTTCCCAAAGGTGTAAAAACAGCTTTTATGGCAAGCAATTTTTCTCACTCCGATATTCAGGAAGTATTTTTTGTGGAAACGCTCACAGAGGAGTTTTTCTCTATTAAGCTTCTCCGTCAGGGAGAGGTTCGCTACTTGTTTATCGACACAGAAGGCGAAGAGCTGAAAAAGCCAAAGAAACTTTTGTTTATGACGGAAGTCTAAACATGATAATCTCAAACTGAAAAGCGGAAAGACTCCGGACATTTGAGTTCGGGGTCTTTTTTTTGCGCCAAATTCCAAAGGCGCTCTCAGTTATCGAAAATCACTAATTTTCACCGCCAGGCAGGTTTTTGCTGGTACGGACTACAATTAATTGGCTAAAATGAAAAAACTCAGAAGCTCGATTAAGCGGGTATATCAGAAAACGGTGAAAAGCATCGCCTTTTTGCCAACGATGATTTCATTCCTGTTCTTCGTCTTTTTCTTTACCATCAGGGCTTTTGAGGACACTGAGCTCAGTCATCAACTGGCGAATATTGCAAAACCACTCCTCGTTTCAAACATCGCAGATTCCCGTCTGATTCTAGGGTCCATTATCGGTGGACTCATTTCGCTAATCGTTTTTAGCTTTACGATGGTCATGCTTGTGCTCAACACAGCTTCTTCTACCCTTTCGCCCCGGGTTCTACCCGGCCTGATCACGAGAAAAAACCATCAGGTTGTTCTCGGTTTTTACGTTGGGTCTCTTACCTACTCCATTCTTTTGGTCATCAAGCTTAGTGAACAGAGCGTGCCTTCCTGGGGAGTTTTCTTCGCCATGCTTTTTATGCTCCTCAGCTTTGCTTTTTTTGTCTATTTCATCCACTCAATTTCGGTTTCAATTCAGGTAGATAAAATTGTAGAGAGCATTTTTAAAGAAACTCGGAAAGGAATGCATGCCCGGCAAAAGAAATACAGCGCGTTAAAAAGTCAGCCCTCTTTTCCTGAAACCGATGGTTGGTTTACATTAAGGGCAAACTTGCCGGGGTACTTCAAAAACATAGACAAGAAGCAGCTCATAAGCATTCTGCAAGAACACGACCTGGTTGCAGAGATCACAGTAGACATCGGATTTTTCACCGTGAAGAATTATCCGTTTTTGAGAGTCAACAGAGATCTATCAAACGAGCAGGAACTTTGCGAACGCATAAAAAACTGTTTCACTTTTTACATTGAGGAATACGTGGGATCACACTACACTTTCGGCATGAAACAAATTTCGGAGGTGGCTGTGAAAGCGCTCAGCCCGGGGATAAACGACCCGGGCACCGCAGTGAAGTGCACCGACTTACTTTTTATGCTTCTGCTCGAAAAATTGTCGATTCCCGAACGGGAGTTTGAAGTTGACGAGAATGGCAAACTCAGAGTGATGTACAGATCGCTAACCCTGGACGAACTGCTCTTTCTGAACCTCACTCCAATTAGGCAATATGGTCAGTCTGATTCTTTGGTCATGCTGAATTTACTGGAAGGTCTTAAAAATCTCGCCTACACCGACCAGCACTCAAAGGCATACACAGCTACCTTAACGCGGTTTTCTGAAAGCCTAATCGTTGAGATGAAGAAAACCATCAGCACAGATCAAAGCAGAGAGCGAATCAACAGAATGATCGGTCGACTCAACGAACTGCTTGATGAAAGAAAGCTTGAAAAGATTTAGCCCAGGTCGATATCGTAGGCATTGATTTTATTGTAAAGCGTTTTCCTGTCGACCTTCAAAATCTCAGCAGTCTTGGTTTTATTGTAGCCGGTTTTCTTCAACACTTCCAAAATTGCTCGTTTTTCAGCTCTTTCCGCTACCGATTTCAAATCGGTAATCTCATCCTCCGACTCGTCATTCTTGAAAGCGATAAAAGAAGGGTGAATAATTTCATCAGGAAGGCAGGTCAAATCAATTTCATCTCCTGAACTCAAGAGTGTAGCGCGTTTCACCACATTTTTGAGTTCTCTGAGGTTACCATGCCAGTAGTAGTTTTGCATTTTCTCTACCACTTTGTCGTCAAAACCTTCCACTTCCTTATCTAAAGCTGCATTGGCTAGCTCCAAAAAGTAGTGCGCAAAATCCATCAGGTCACTCTTGCGCTCTCTGAGCGGAGGTAGTTCAATTCTAAACTCGTTGAGCCTGTAGAAAAGATCTTCTCTAAATGTTCCTCCAGAGACTGCATTTTTCAGGTTTTCATTGGTTGCCACCAGGACACGAACATCGATTTCAATGTCCTTGGTTCCTCCAACTTTCTTGATCACTCGCTCCTGAAGTACTCGGAGCAATTTTATTTGATTTTCGTAAGAGAGGTTTCCTATCTCATCGAGGAAGAGTGTTCCACCATTGGCCAGTTCAAAGCTACCCGGCTTATCCTGAACAGCGCCTGTAAAAGCACCTTTCACGTGACCAAATAGCTCGCTTCCGGCCAATTCTTTTGGAAGGGCGCCACAGTCGATAGCTACAAATGGCTTATCAGATCTTTTGCTTTTGGCGTGGATAGTTCTCGCAGCCACTTCCTTACCCGTACCAGTCTCACCGAGAATAATCACCGACATATCTGTAGGGGCGATCAGCTCAATAGACTGGTGGATTTGCGTGGCTTTCGAACTAGTACCTTTCACGTAGTAGTATTCGCCATACTTCTGACGCTTCGAGTCTGTCTGACCTTTGCCACCCGACTTACCCGATTTTTTCTTGGACGCACCAGATTTGCCCGAGGCTGCGGGTGCTGCGGTTGCACCAGGAGACATCTCCATGGCACTTTTGATGGTGAGCAGAATTTCTTCCGGTTGAATGGGTTTTGTCACGTAATCAAAAGCTCCTGACTTTAGCGTTTTCACAGCAACCTTCACATCTGAGTAGCCTGTGATCACAATTACCTGTGTTTCGGGACGGTGTTTGCGGATTTCTTTGATGAGATCGAGGCCATTGAAATCAGGAAGTCTAAAGTCACATAACACCACATCAAACTTCTCTTTGACCAACATTTTCAGGCCATTTTCACCGCGAAAGGCTTCTTCGACATGAAAGCCATTTTTGCTCAAGTATCTATTGAGCAGCATGCAGATATCTACGTCATCATCTATGATCAGTACTTTCTTCATTTCCTTAAGAGATAAGTTTTAAGCAATTTATTGTTGCTCATTCTCTACAAACCCCGAACCCACTCAAATTTACCTCAACCCGGAACGAGTCTGTAGTTCTTTGATTTACTGTTCTTTAAATACGGTAAACTTCTTTTATTCCCGCTTTCATCAAACAGACGATTTACCTTTTCAAACCATCAAACGGGAATAATGTTCTACATTTTACAGAGTTTTACCACAATCAATTGCAAGAGAAACTGTAGTTCGTCCTGCTGCGTTGTGCACCAGATCAATTAGCTACATTCTGCATGGTGACATGCCCTACCCCAACTGAGAATTATTGGGTAATGAGCACAGAATAAAGTGCAAAATAGTCCCCAAACCATGAAGTTTAAATAAGTACAAAAGCGGTAACAACTCGTCTCATCGCGCTGAATAACTGCGACTTAGCATTGACGCAAGGAACTTCGAACTACAGAGGCACAGTTTTTTCGATTATAGACTCAGAATCCCTAAAACCGAAAAGCATTATGTATCTATTTAGTGAACACGATTTCAAAAACCTACATAAAAATAAAGCAGAAACTTCGGTTAGCATTTTCGTGCCGATGGAAGTAGCAGGCAATTACGAGAAGAACCGCATAGGTTATAAAAATGCCGTTAAAAACGTAGAAGAGAGACTAGAGAAAAGAGGCACGGATCGCGAAATTGTCGAAAAAATTCTCGAACAACTAGCAAGCCTACAGGATAACAAAGAATTCTGGGAGAACCAGTCTGAAGGATTAGCTGTGTTTGCAACAGCCGACTTCATGAAATACTTTGAACTTCCCATAAAATTTGAAGCTTTTGAGTACATCTCTGATCATTTTTACCTTCGATCGCTCAGCCCAATGCTTTCAGGAAATGGTGAGTTTTTCATCCTGAACCTCACGAAGGACAATGTAAAACTCTATGAGGCTACAAAATATAGTATTGCCGAGATCGACACGACCGATTTGGATGCAGAGTCCATTGTTTTTCAAGAAGAGTTGAAAGACACAAGCTCACTGCAGCACCATTCATCTGGTCAAACAATTTACCACGGCCATGGTGCGCCTGATGATCAAGATCGTCAGGACATTGAACGCTATTTCCGAAAACTCTCGGATGAGCTGGATAAAATCTTAAAATATTCTGATGCTCCTCTCATGGTAGCGTGTGTAGATTACCTCTACCCGATTTTTAAAGAGAAAAACAATTATCAGCATCTAATTGACGACCATCTTTCAGGAAACTACGAGCACAAAGATTTATTCGAGTTGCACGAAGAAGCCTGGGACGTGGTGAAGGATCGATATGAATCCAGTTACGAAAAAGCGCGCGAAGAAATTGGCGAGTTGCGATCGAAAGATCGAGTTACTGATGATATCAAGTCCATCTTCTTTAATGCACAGGATGGAAACATAGAAAAACTCTACATCAAAAACGGTCAGGAACAGTGGGGAAACTTTGACGCAAAAACCGGAGAAGTGGCCCTCAGCGATAACTTTGAAGAAGGCTCAACTGACCTGTTAAATCTGGCGGCCATTTCAACTGTAGAGAACAGCGGAAAGGTTCAGCTAATTGACGAGCAATACCTAAAATTACTGGGAACTGACAATCCAGCTCTGGCAGTGCTGAGATATTAATCTCAAAAACAAACATAACAAGCTTCGTAAAGGCTACTCCGGATGGAGTGGCCTTTTTTCTTTTTGAGGCGTAAATCTTCTTGAATGACTTTAGCGAGGAATGTGGAAAATTGATAGGTAGTTGGTCAGCAGCTTTGGATATGGAATAATTGGTTTAGGCACGGCTACTGAGATTCTCAATAGTATCTTGCAAAACCGATCTCTCCAGTGGCTTACCTACGAATGCATCAGCTCCTTCTCGCCTGGCGCGATTTTTTTCTTTAGGTCCGTCATAAGCGCTACAAACAACAATCTTCACATTCGGTAGCTTTTCTTTTATTTCAGGAATAAGGCTAAAACCATTTCCATCGGGTAGATTGAGGTCCAGAATAATGAGCTGAGGGTCGAAGGGAACTATTTTATCTGAGGCCTCTTCCAGAGTATTCGAAAAATCAGTAATAAATCCATTCTTCTTGAGCACCGCTGCCAGAAGTAAACAGATATCCTGCTCGTCATCTATTATTAATGCCTTACGTGTTGCTGTCATCATTGAGCCCATCACCTTTCGTAGATTTTTTTACACACTTTAATGGATTCACTTCCCGTCCCATGTTCACTTGGCATTTCAAATTTCAAAAGTGTAATTTGTATTTTTCTCTAAACCTTCAATTCCTCAGGCGCTTAGAAATTGAAATGCATTTGGAACCAGTAGTGGAACAAAAGTTTCAACTCCTACTGAGCAAATACTGTGAAAATCGTAAAGAAAAGTTGAAGATTTAAACACAGCGGAATTGGAACCAAGGTTTTGGTTTCTGACGATGGCAAACTTTTCGGTTTTGATTGTTACTTTTTAACTCGATAATTCTGGAATTAAACAAAATATCAAATGGAACTGAATAAATTTAAAACACTGAGCGAAGCAACCAAAGCTCTCTCGGAACAAGGCTTTGACAAGAATTTCAAAATGTCTGACGGCAAGCTGATGTGTCTCGAAACACAGGAAAAGTTCGATAAGAACAACGTGGAAATCGAAGCATTTCACAGATTTGAGGGAACGTCAAATCCGGATGACATGTCTATCCTCTATGTGGTAGAGTGTGGAGAAGACACGAAAGGTCTTGTTACTGTGCCCTTCGGGACTTACGGTGATAGTGAGTTGACTAATTTTATGCGAGCTGTAGAGATCGATGCAGAAGACAATTAGTCCGAAGCATACTCAACCTATAAACAATTTGTAATTTAACCCCACAGAAAAACCATTCATGTTGAACACATCAGATAAAGAAATTACGCTATTTTATGACGCCAGCTCAAGAGATGGCACTCAGACACTTGCCTACGCCAAGGGTAAAGGCATAGCTGTCAATGATATCGACATAAGAGGCGACAAAGTGACCGGAACAGAGTTGCTGACTCTCGCAAGAAAGTTAAAAACCGACCTCAAGAAGCTGATTAACACTGAACACCCAGACTTTAAGGATAATTATAATGGCTTTCCGGAAGATGAGGAAGACGTGATTAAAATGATTAAAAGCCATCCTGAGATTATGAATGTGCCAATCGCCATAAGAGGGGACAAGGCCATAGTCATTAATACGCCTACCGATATTTTGAAGTTATGAAAAAAGCGGAAAGAGAAGAGTTTAAAGCTTTCACTGAAGACTTGCTGAATCAGGGCAAAGAGTACGTTGACATTCAAAAAGAATTGATTCAACTCGAAGCCACCGAGAGAGCAGCCAAGTATGCCGGAAGAATTTTGGCTGGCTCAGTTCTATCGCTCCTGACTTATCTCGTTGTGATGTTCGCTAGTTTCGGGCTTGCCTTTTATCTCGGTTCAATTTATAACAGTCTATGGATTGGCTTTGCCTGGGTGACCGGTGGATACGCTGTTTTGTTGTTGATTCTTTTTGTTTTCAGAAAACCATTATTGCGAGTTCCGTTTATCAACCACGTTATCAAAACGCTTATCCATCCTTAAACTTCGATGACCATGTTTGAAAACAAAACCAAAGTCACAAGCATCACGACCCTCTACAGGAGGAAGGAAGAATTGAAGAATGAGTCCTTGAGAGTGCGCATGCGGATGAGCGAGACAGTAAAAGACATGATGTCGAGCGATACGGTTGGAAACATGATTTCCAGTCCATCGATGTCGGCCAATCCATTCACTCAGATGATATCTGGAGGTTTGCGCGCTTTAGCGTTTCGTTTACTAGGCATGCACAAAAGCCCCGGGTTTTTCAAAAGTATTTTTTACTCCCTGGCCGATCGCCTTTTACTCATGATCAGCCCTAAGATAAAGGATGAAATTTGGTCCTTAATCAAAAAAGTCTCTTCAAAAGTTTCCCCTGATGACAACGAAAAGAACGATTCAAGAACCGATTGACCTGACCTATAAAATTCTGGTCATCACGGCACTGCTATTTACAGGCGCCTATTTTTTTGGTCAGATTTTCATGCCTTTCTTGTTTGCTCTAATCCTGTCGTTGGCCTTGCTCCCCAGTTGTCAGCGTCTCGAAGGTATTGGATTCAACAGGTTCTTTAGCATTTTCACTGTGCTCATCGTACTTTCGGTAATAGTTCTGGGATTTGGTACTTTCTTCTACTGGCAGTTTAAAAACTTTGCTAGCGACTTGCCCAAACTCAGTGTGAAATCTACCCAGCTAATTAGCGAATGGCTTCAAAGCATTGAAAATTCACTTGGAATTTCACTGGATGACCCGATGACCCAAATCCAGGACAATCTTTCAGGAATTTTGCAGACAAGTAGTGGAATCTTGCAAGGCACTTTTAGCACAGTGTCTCAGTTCTTCACCTTTTTGGTGATGGTTCCGGTTTACACTTTCTTTATTCTCTACAGCCGCAACAGGTTGAGAGTTTTTATTGAACACCAAAACCGAAAAGGTCGCAAGCGTGATTACCTCGGTCTGGTTGACGATATTAAAGACTCAGTGCGCGATTACCTGAAAGGAATGAGTATCGTAATTCTAATCATTGCCGCATTGAACACTACTGGCTTATTAATCATCGGTATCGATTATGCCATTCTACTGGGTGTTTTTTCAGCGCTGCTAACTGTCATCCCATATGTCGGAGTAGTGATAGGTGCATTAATTCCAATATTTGTGGCGTTCATCACAAAAGACTCTTTGATTTACCCAGTAGCGGTGGTCGGGCTCTACTCTCTTGTGCAATTTCTCGAGGGCAACCTCATCACGCCTCGAATACTTGGAAACACGGTACATCTAAACCCATTGATCATCATCCTGGGCCTTGTGATGGCAGGTTATTTAGCTGGCATACCAGGTATGATCATTGCCGTGCCTGTTTTGGCAATAATTAAAATTGCTTTCGAACACAGCAGAACTTTTAGCAGCGTGGCTACACTTCTGGGAGAAAAAGAGTGACATTTAAGAATTGGGGAAAAAAATCCCTTTTTCCAGAAATTCATTCGACAGGTACACCTCCAATAAGCTCTGCAACACACCAATTTTCAGTCTTGGCCTGACTTTTTCAATAGAATCCTCAAATGATTAAAAGTCAAAGTGATGAACGATAGAAATAAGAAAAACACAAATTACCTGATCAAGCTTATTCCGGTAATCGTGATATTCTTGATCCTTGTTCTGATTTACTCACTCACAAGCAGCCATCTTGGCTTGCCCTCAATGAGTAACTTGTTTATTGATTGAAACCCACTCTACCTATAAAAACTAAAGCCCTGACATGCACAGCATTGTCAGGGCTTTTTTATTATAAGATTTTTTCTATCGAGGCCAAATGGCTAAACGGGCTCTGCTCCCTGATCGGCCTCTGGAACTGGTCCTCCAGTGTTATCAATCACTTTAGGTTCGTCTATATCATAATCGATCTCCACGCCATAGCGATCGCTCAGGTAGTCATAAACTTCCTTTTGTCGGTGAGAAAACGACTTCACAATTTTGGGAACTACTGTGATTGCGTTTGGGTCGTGCTCTTTGAAAAATGCGATTAAATTCTTTTTAAAACTAGTTGCCATTATCTTCTAGGTTTTATTCTATTCTACGGCCTTTCGGGCCAGTGTTTCAATTCGACTTCAATTAATTCTTTATAGTTTGCCGGGCTCTAATCGAACCTTCATCGGTAATTCGGTAACGTACATCCTCTGGAGGAAATTCTCCACTTTGACTCACTTCTTCGGCCAGTGAGGGAGTTGCTTCTTTGAGCTCATGCAAAATTCGATGTATGTCTTTAAATGCAAGATTCGCTTCACCCAGTAGTTTGTTGAGCTCCGATGCGGCAATGGTTTCACGCCCCATTTCGTTGTGAACATAATAAAGTGCAGCTAAAACCATTTCCCCGTCTTCGGGTACCGAAAGCTTCGACAAATAAGACTTTAATTCTTTTGCTGATTGATTCATTTGGATTTCAAAAAGGTCTAAGTTAAAAAATAGTGCATTCAAGTCTTGAATTAAGAAAACTAAAACCAGTTGATCTTCCTCTCGGAAAACTCCAGCACTGCTTCAAGTTCTCTCAGTAAGTTTGAATGGACAGTTTTACCTAACAATTTCGTGCCATCAGAGACTGGCAACAGATCAACCTGAAATCCACCTGGTGAATTAGGTCCATTGCCCTCCATTCAGAAATTAATCCAGTGGAAGAGGATAGAATTTTTTCCCCATTCCTCCAGCCATTCTCTACAAATTGAAAATACTCAACTTTATGACAACGCTCCAAAATACGCCAGCAGCAGGAATCAAGAGCATTCAGGCCGATCTGGAACGATTTTGTCTCTTTCTCATACGAATCTGAAAAATGAAATTACTATGGACGATAAAGAAAGAATTTCTCTGTTAAACGAATTGATCACAAAGAATTACGATGCGGAAAAAGGATACAAAGAAGCCGCGGAAAAAGCATATGATCCAAATCTGAAACGATTCATGGAAAATCATGTGGCGCAGCGCTATCAATTTGGCCACGATTTGAAAGGCGAAATTAAGGCGCTAGATGGCGAAATCGACAAGGGATCTAGCTTAGCGTCCGGAGCTCACAGAATGTGGATCAATATGAAGGTTCCACTGAGCGACAACGTAGACAGATCCTTGGCTCATGAGTGTATTCGCGGTGAGGAGAACGCGCTCAAGGATTATCAGGAAGCTAGAGAAAAAATCGAATTCCCTCTTAGCACTAACAAAATTTTAGATGATCATATTTTTAAAATAAAAGAGGCTATCAACTCGCTCGAAGAGTTGATGCTAACCTATCAGAAAAAATCAGCTGAAGAAAACTCATAAACCTAAATCCTCCCATTTGGACTGAATGGTCCGGCAAGACTAATTTATGAGTGAGAGCTCTGCGACAGCAGGGCTCTTTTTTTTGATTGTTAATCAATCAATTGAACTGCGAAACTCACTAATTTTTCATTACCTTTCTGTCCTTCTCGACCTGATAAACCAATGTGAATGATTGACCCAAATGTAGAATCTCAAAAACACGAGGGTTATGAAACGGATTATCAAGGATTTCAACTCGCTGAGCGATCGTCACTTTTCGATGATTAAGCGCCAGTATCCTGCGGGGTTTGGCGATAGCGATCTCATCGCATTAAAGACCGCACAAGGCGACTACTTTGACGCACTCGAAGTTAAAACCAAGGAGGCGATTTATCTTGTGAAAGTAAATCACGACATGCTCGAGCGAATCGATCAGGTAGAAGAACTGTCGGACGACCAAATAGCCGCAGAAGACATCATTCCCGAAAAGTGGTAAAAGAAGAAAAACCCAGACGGCAACTGCTCATCTGGGTTTTCGGGAGATTCGATTTTTCTTTCTGGGCTAATCTTTTTGCACCCAGGCTGAGTACATCCAATGCTTTTTCTCCAAAGTTTCTGTGAGGTCCTGCATCATTTTTTGAGTTCCAATGTCTCCAATTTCCAGAGCCTCGTCCATAGCATCAACCATGCAGGAGAGTAAAATCTCATAATCTTTGATCAACGCTTTCACCATTTCATCACTAGAAATTCTTTCTTCAATTTCTTTGATTTCTGCGTGTTGCAGGAATTGTGCGTAAGTACTGTAGGGGAACGATCCGAAAACGCGAATGCGCTCTGCAAGACTATCTACAATTGTTGCAGACTCCAGATACTCTTCTTCAAATTTTTCGTGAAGTTCAAAAAAATCGGGGCCAGTTATGTTCCAGTGAAAATTTCTCACTTTCTGATAGAACACACCGTAATTCGCCAGTAACTCGTTCAATCTGGACACAAGTGACTCTACTTCTTCGCTGGTGAAACCAAGTTTTGTGAATGCTTTTTCCTTTGCCATTTTGCTAATGTTTTTAAGCTATTTGTTATTGATTCTTTCCCGGGGAAAAGAATTGGATTTTGTTTAAGCGAGAGGGGCTATTCCCCCTCGATTACTAGTTTAAACCCCACACCGTGAACATTGTTGATCGACACATTTTCATCAGCGCTCAAATACTTGCGCAAGCGAGTGATAAACACATCCATGCTTCGGCCGACAAAATAGCTGTCGTCTCCCCACACCAGGTTGGCAACGAGCTCACGTTCCAGGGTTTTTCCTTTGTGTTCGCATAGCAATTTAAGGATATCTGCTTCCTTTTTGGTGAGTTTAGTTACACTCTCTTCATTCCGGAGTTTAAAGTCATCGTAGTCGAAAGTGAAACTGCCAATTTGAAAAACGTTTCCATTGCCATTCGCTGAAGTCAACTTGCCTGTGCGCTTCAAGATGGCCTTTATTCTAAGCAAAAACTCCTCGTTGCTAAATGGCTTGGTGATGTAGTCGTCTGCACCGGTTTTGAACCCCGTCACCTTGTCCTCTGTCATGGATTTCGCAGTGAGAAAAACGATAGGAACTTCGTCATCGATTTTGCGAATGTCTTCAGCCAGGCTGAAACCATCCTTCTTGGGAAGCATCACATCGAGAAGACACAGATCGTAGTTTTCGCGATTGAATTGCTGAAGCCCTTCTTTGCCGTCTTTCATCAGGTGAACCACATAACCTTCAGACTTCAGGTTGTCCTGAATCACAAACCCCAGGTTAAAGTCGTCTTCCACGAGCAAGATTTTCAAAGGGTCTTTTTTCGTCATGTCAATCGCTTGATTTTTGCTTGTTCTTTAGTAATACTGTGAATGTACTTCCCTTCCCAGGTTCACTTTCCACACGGATTTTTCCCTTGTGTGCTGTCACGATCGTCTTCACATAAAACAATCCCAGACCAAAGCCTTTCACATCGTGCAGATTTCCTTTAGGAACGCGGTAAAATTTATCAAAAATCAAAGGCTGCTGATTCTTGTCGATTCCCACTCCGTTGTCTGAAATGGCAATTTTGACAAAGCCGTTTTCATTTTCGGTCCTCACCTCTATTTCTGGAGTTTGCTCGGTGTACTTTTGGGCATTGTCGAGCAGGTTGTAAATGATGTTGGTGATGTGAACCCGATCGCCAAGGATGGTGCTGTTTTGCGCGTTCAGCTCAGTTGTGATTTTGCCCTGTCCATCCTGTAGCGACACGCGAAAAGTTTCTACTGCCGATTGAAGGATTTCGTGCAAATCGAGCTCTTCGGATTTGATGTTGACTTTCTCAGGGCTGAGAGTGGCAATTTGCAAGACTTTATCGACTTGCGTTTTTAGCCTGTTGTTTTCACTGTGGATGATCCGTGCATACTGATTCAGCCGATCGGGATCGTTCACGATGTCTTTCTTCATCAGTACCTCGCTGCTCAACGAAATTGTGGAGATGGGTGTTTTCAGCTCGTGGGTCATGTTGTTGATGAAATCAGTTTTCACCTCACTAAGTCGCTTTTGCCGTAGCATAATCACGATGGCGTAGGAAAAGAAAATCACTACCATCAAAATCATTACGCTCGAAAAAACCCAGAAGTCGAGCTGTGACAAAATGAAGGCCGACTTGCCGGGAAAGTAGACACCAAAGTAGTGTCCGTCCTTGTCAAAGCGTTTTTTAAAGCTTACATCTTCGGGTTTTACTTCGTTGTCGGGAGAATCAAAATTGACCTTGCTGCCAAAAACTATGGAGTCGGTGAAGCAATCATAAATCCCGTATTCAAAATCTTGCTTGAGGTTGCTGCTGGCAAAGCTCTGCTTAAGTAGCGATTCGAGGAGATAAGGATGAAGCGTATCATTGATGTTGGCAACGTAGTAGTTGTTGCTCACCTGCTGCACCGGCTCCACCCCTGCCGAGTCCTTATTGATCGTCATGATCTGATCCACCACCGAAGTCATGGCGATGACCACTCGGTCGTTGAACTGCTTTTGCTGAAGGTTGTAGGCTTTGTTGACCCAATAAATTTGGGTGACTACAATTCCGATTAGCGAAATCACGGCCAGGACAATGACAATGTAAATTGTTCTTCTGCTCATTTCACATCAAAAATAGCAAAGCGTAGGCTGTGAGAATTCGCGGTTAACAGATCATTAACAGCCAGAACCTTACAAACTGAGTAAATCTTTGAATTTTGACGACTGCCTGCGAGAAACTTCCACGTGTGTGCCATCGCGAAGTTGAACGCGCAACCCACCGTTGAACCAGTTTTCGATATCTTCTACCCAGCGCAGGTTGATGATAAACTTGCGATTGGCCCGGAAAAAGACTTTCGGATCGAGGCGCTCTTCAAGGGCGTTGAGCGACTTGAGCACAAGTGGCTTGTTGTCCCCAAAAAACACGCGGACGTAGTTTCCTTCTGACTCAAACTTTCGGATGTCCTTCAAAGTGACAAACCAACACTTTTCACCGTCTTTCAAAAAAATCTGGTTCTCAAGTTGGAGCACTTCCCGATTCTCAGGTTGCTGAGCATCCGGTTTTTGGCTAGTCATCCGCGACTTCACTTTTTCCAGAGATTCTTCGAGCCGTTCTTCCTCCACGGGCTTCAGCACGTAATCGAGCGCATTCACCTCAAAAGCTTTGAGTGCGTACTCGTCAAATGCCGTCACAAAAATGACTTGCGGAACTTCCGGAAGTCTTTCCAGCACTTCAAAGCCCGTCATGTCTGGCATCTGAATATCGAGGAAAATCAGGTCCGGCTTCACCTTATCGATCAGCTCAATGGCCTCTTCGCCATTGCTAGCCTCTCCGGCAATCTCCACTTCCGCAAAAGCCTTTAGCTGGCTGGTCAGCTCTCTGCGAGCCAGCCTTTCATCGTCAACTATTACTGTCTTCATGATGCTTAGATGTTTGAATAGGAATCGTCAATAGGGCCACTACTTTGTCCTCCACCTCGTTGAGTTCAAAAGTCGCTTTGTCGCCAAATAACAACTCCAGACGTTTTTTAGTATTTGCTATCCCAAAGCCACTTTCACCTTTTTGCTTTTTCAATTTGCCGCTGTTGGCCACCTCGATCTTCAGTTCACCATTTTTTCGCCAGGCCTTTATAGAAACCACACCGCCAAATTTTTGTCTCGAAATACCGTGCTTCACCGCATTTTCTACAATCGTCTGAATCATCAGCGGAGGCACCTGAAGCTCAAGAACTCCCGGCTCCACTTCCACTTCCACCTTCAACCTCTCTTCGAAACGAATTTGCTCGATAGACAAATATTTCTGGACGACATCGAGTTCTTCACTCAAAGCCACAGTGCTCTTTCGCCCCAGCAGCAGTGTGTTGCGAAGCATACTGCTCAGCAAGGTTATCGCTTCTTTGGCATCTGCCGGTTGGTCGTCAATCAGCGCGCGAATACTGTTCATGCTGTTAAACATAAAGTGGGGATTCATTTGCGCTTTAAAACTATTGAGTTCCATTTCCGAATTGGCGGCTTTCAATTCGAGCTTTTCAATTTCCTCGCGCTTAAAATTCTCAAATGCCTTTACCGTAAAATAAATAGTTAGCCACATCAAAAACGGAAACGAGAAGTTGGAGATGTAGACCAGCAACTCAAGGTCGTCAAAATCCAGAATCGGAGCAATGGTAGGCAAAAACAGATCGGAGATGCTGCCGTAGAGCAAGATCAAAATTGTTCCCATCAGCACCGCACTGAGGATGACTCGGGGAAACAGGAAAAGCACTCCTTTGCGCTCCCACTGCAGTTTGTGAAGCACGAGTCTAAAGGTGTGTGAAATCAGAATCCCGAAAACGAAGATTAGGCCAGCGGAGATCACAGCTTCGCGGTTGAGCTCACCGGGGGTGAGAAACGCCCTAAACAATACCACCAGCACAAACAGCAACCAGCCAAACACTTGGGCCGGCCAGTAGAGATACTTCCTCCTTTTCATCCGCTTTTCTCGCATGGGTCTAAGATAGGATGTCCTGAGATTTTGGGCGATGGAAATTTGATGAGTGGTGGTAGAGATGAAAGAAATAAAACAGACTTGATGAAACTGTTTGTACGATCATCTCGGTTAAACCCTAGATTTCCACCAATCAAACCGCTTTCTTCATTTGACCGTCAAAACAAATTAGTTCGACTTCAATTTTTAACTTAGCATGCCACTTCGAACATCGATTACTATGAAACAACTCCTTACAATATTAATGACTTGTTTGCCTTACTTCCTGTATGCGCAAGAAACCTGGAATCAAGTGTTTGTTAATCCATCAATAGATGTTGAAGGTGTTGGGCCATTGGCTCCTTCTGCCATGTATCTTGAGGACAATCACATTTCCATTCTTGCTGAAGGAGCTTTTTGCTTCACTTGTGATAATCCGTGGCGCTTAATGTTTTTGAGATATGACTACGGGGGGAACCTACTCGATTCAACACTTTATCCAACTTCCGATGATGGAATCTTTGCCGTCAATGGATGGGACCATTTTTATGGCACTTTCAAGAACACGAACAACGAGATTGTTTCTCTTATTTACCATAGAGTTTCTGGAAGTGACATCGGACAAAATTCGAATTATAGTTTATACCACTTCAATCAAGACTTAGACATCCTAGGTAACATACAACTTACCGAATTTAGCGGTGGAAATTCCAACGGTCAACATTATATATTTCAAAAAGGAATTCAATTTAATGAGCATTACATATTGGCAGGTTACACGCAGCCCGATTCTTCAACCACTATTGAAGATGACAGAGGGTTCATAACTGCCATCGACCCCGAAACAGGTGATTCTCTTTGGTACAAAGAATACCCTGATCTTTTTGACATTCACAAGGTGTACAATTTTAACGATGGGTTTATCTGGGCTCTGGGGTCTCAAAGGTTTCCTAATGCTGACGTTCCAGGTGGAGACCTTCAGTACTATTTAATGAAGTTAGATGATGAAGGCAACCTTCTAAAAATAGAGGAGTTTGGTGGCGTTGGCGGAGAAGGCGAGTTCCGCACAGTGCATTTAATAAAAGAGGAGGACAGAATTCTTGTCGGAGGATTGATATCCAACGATCCATATATTGAAGATATTGGTGGTGATCGTGGAACCTACACCACCATCATTTACGAGGAAACAGAGAACGGTTTTGAAGAGGTACAGCTCAAAAGATATGGAGTGAATTACAATTACCAACAGGTTAATGGTTTTTTTCCGGTTGATGAAGATAGCACATACATGATGTATGGCTACTATCGTACATCAACCACACCTTACCAACAAGGTTACCTATTAAACTTAAGCTATGAAATGGACAGCCTTTGGAGTCGCAAATACATTTACTATGACTCTCAGGAAGCAGATCATTTTATTCGTTACCTAAAGCCCGCACCAGACGGTGGTTACATCGGCTGTGGTTTTGTTGAAAATGCCTTTGAGGATCCATTTCCCGGTATCGAACAACTTTGGCTTTTCCGCACAGACGAATACGGCTGCCTGGAGCCCGGATGCTAGGATGTGAATGTGGAAGAAATCACTGTCGGACTTGAAAACGTGATGTCGGTTTATCCTAACCCCGCAAGAGATCGGGTAACAGTAGAATTTGATTTTCCAAAAAACTACTCTCCACCAAACTCAGGTGAATTTAGGCTGATGAGCACAGACGGCAGAGAAGTGCTGAGAAAAGAAGTCGATGCAAGCACCTTCTCTTCTTCCATGCAACTGGATGTTTCCAGCTTGCAAAGCGGAGTTTACATTTTGCACTGGACGGATGGGAAGAAGTGGTTTGATTCGGTGAGGGTAGTGAAAAATTGATGATGACCTGTGTGTTGGCCGGTTATCGAGCGAAGTCGAGAAAGAAAAAGTGGTTTGACTCGGTGAGGGTTGTCAAGAATTAGGTTTGCTTTTTTGATCAATGGAACCATAATGTCGTCCCGCTGGGACTGACTTGCGCAGTGGCAATACAACACGTTGCCACCATAGTGTCGGCCCTCCGGGACTTTTTCATTTAAGCAGAATTTCTCCGTGGGCTCCGCGAATCCTCCCACGCTCTGTGAGAAAAAATCAGGCACCAATTCATAATTGAGCCATTCTTAATTGATCATTGAGTCCGTACCTTTACCCCATGAATTACCTCGCGCATTTGTTTCTCTCTGGTGATGACCCGGATCTTTTGGTTGGCAACTTTATTGGCGATGCCGTGAAGGGAAACAAGTTCGAAGACTTTCCTCCTGCCATTGCCCGCGGGGTTTTGCTCCATCGCTTTATAGATGATTTTTCGGATCATCACCCTTCTGCTTTGAAGACACGAAAACGACTCCGCTCCGACTTTGGCCTTTGGAGCCCGGTAATCACCGACATGTTCTACGACCATTTTTTGGCTGCAAACTGGAGCGACTTTTCAAATGAAAAACTCGAGGCTTACACCGAAAAGACCTACTCGGTCTTGAACAGCTACAAGAAGTTCTTCCCAGAGAACATGAAAATGCTACTTCATTACATGTCAAAATCCAACTGGCTGCTGAACTACAGCAAAATCGAAGGCATTGAGCGCAGCCTAAATGGAATGTCATCGCGAATAGAAGCTGAAAACAATCTTCACCTTGCCGGTGAGGAGCTGCGCCAAAACTACGACCTCTACGAATCCGACTTTTTGGAGTTCTTTCCGAAGATCCAACAGGCTGTAGCAGAAGACCTGAGGGAGAAATAATTCGCATTTTCACAACTACCGAACTTGAAATCAATCCTGAAAAAAATCTATCTTTGAAGATTAGGAAATACGAAACACCGATGAAAAAACTTCTCACATCCCTGGTTCTCGCTCTCTTTACGACTTTTAGCGCATGGGCTGGCACCATCGTTTTAGAAGGTACTTATCAGAAGGAGAATCTTTACGTAGTCAACAGTATTGCCGAGTCTGGCGTGGGATTTTGTGTTTACGAAGTTTTGGTGAACGGAGAAGTTACTTCAGATGAAGTTAATTCCCAGGCATTCGAAATCGATCTTTCCATCTACAATTTCAAAATCGGTCAGGATCTGGTGGTCACCATTAAATATAAAGATGGTTGTGAGCCAAAAGTGCTCAACGAAGACGCGCTGATTCCTAAACCTTCTTTCGAGACAGTGAACATTGAAGCAAGCCGTGACGGATCGCTCGAATGGACAACTAAAAACGAAAAAGGCCGACTTCCTTTTGTGATTCAGCAATTTAAATGGAACAAATGGGTAGACATTGGCGAAGTTATGGGCGAAGGAAAATCGGGAACCAACGAATATTCATTTCAGTTCACACCTGTTTCCGGGAAAAACAAAGTTCGTGTGGTGCAAAAATCCAGCGATGGAGACGTAAGAACCTCCCCTGTTGAAGAGTTCAACTCTACCAGAAAGGCCGTTAGTTTTAGCTACGACAAGAAAAACAGCGAAGTATCTTTTTCAGAAGAAACAAGTTTTGAACTTTACAATGCCTACGGGCAAATCGTGAAGAGAGGAAAGTCCAAAACTGTTGACATGAGCGCCTTTCCTGAAGGTGAGTACTACATGAGTTACGACAGTTCAACCGACAAATTCGTCCACAAATAGGGCGTTCATCAGGAGGTTGTTAAAAAGAAAACTGAACCCATTTCCATTTTTTTCGTTTACTTAAGGTAATCTGAGACAATATTTGGCTTGAAGATTAAAAACTGGCATATCGCGTTGGCGCTGGTCACACTTTTCATTTTTGCTGTAGCTTGTGAAAATAAAGACCCAAAAGCCGACAACTCAAACACCTCTACCGAAGTGGCTAAGGCTGAAGAGCTGGCCGACATCGATCTGGAGCGTATCCTCGAACGCGGAAAAATTGTTTTGCTTACCGAAAACAGTTCCACGAGCTACTACGTGTATCGCGGCCAGCCGATGGGCTACGACTACGAACTGATTCGTTCGTTTGCCAAACATCTCGGAGTGGACCTAGAAGTTAAAGTGATTGAAGACCTCAACGACATGTTTCGCATGCTCAATGAAGGAGAGGGTGACCTCATCGCATGCAACCTCACCGTGACCGCTCCCCGAAAAGAATTTATCTCATTTACATCTCCACTCACTCAAACAAGACAGGTGCTCGTTCAGCACGTTCCTCACGACTATCTGAGCATGAGTGACGAAGCGCAAGACAGCGTAATTGTCAAAAACCCAATCGATCTGGGCGGGAAAGAAGTTTACGTTCACAAATTTTCATCTTATTACTCACGACTACAGAGTCTCGAAAATGAAATCGGAAAAGACATCGACATCGTAGAAGTGAGCGGAGCAATTTACCCTGAGCAGCTCATCCGACTTGTTTCTGATGGCGAAGTGCCCCGCACTGTTTCTGATGAAAATATTGCAGAATTGAATCAAACTTACTTTGACAATCTGCACATCAAAACGGCAATCAGTTTTCCTCAGGAAATAGCATGGGCAGTGAGACCAAATGCGCCAGACCTTCTCAAAACTTTGAATAAATGGATTGACGCTCCGGAAAATCAACGCCAACTGGCCTACACTTATCGCAAGTATTTCAAGATGACGAAATCTCAAAAGCTTCGTGCTACGAGTGAATTCTCATCACTGAGCGGAAAACAGATTTCTCATTACGATGAAAAGCTCAAGTTAGAGAGTAAAAAGATAGGCTGGGACTGGCGTTTGTTGGCTGCCATGATTTACCGTGAATCGAGATTTAACCCACAGGCAAGGAGCTGGGTTGGAGCCTTTGGGTTAATGCAGCTGATGCCGGCAACAGCAAGAAGATTCGGAATCGACACTACCCACACCGGTTTCAGTAATATTGAAGCTGGGGTGAAGTATATTCAATACCTCGATGCCTTTTGGGAAGATCGGATAACAGACAAGGACGAGCGAATTAAGTTCATTTTGGCATCGTACAATGTAGGACCCGGTCACGTCCTGGATGCTCAGGCGATTGCCCGTCAGCGTGGACTCAACGACAAAGTGTGGTTTGGCAATGTAGCGGAGTGTATCCTACTCAAGTCTGATCCGCTGGTTTACAAAAAGGACTACGTAAAATACGGCTATTGCCGGGGGAAAGAACCTTACGATTACGTAAAACACATCCTCGCCAATTACAATCATTACAAAAGTTTGGATTAATTTTAGGTCATGATTTTATCACGACTTAAGTTCATCATTCCCTCCTTACTTCTCCTCTTTTTTATGTCTTGCAAAGAACAGGCTAACGAGGTTGAACTCACTGTGGAAGGACAAGTTGTTCGCGCTTCTACTCAATCACCAGTGCAGGGAGCCACCGTGCAATTGAGTCAGCAAACACTGGATGGCGGTGTGGTTTCGGGAGCTTTCGATCAAATCGGTGAAATTGTAACCGGACAGAACGGGACTTTCAGTTTCACTTTTCAGAGAAAAAACACTGTAGAGTTTTTGCTGGAAGTTGATCAACCAAATTATTTTTCAAGGGACTTCACTATCAACCCGGATGACTTTAACCCAGACAATCCCTACAATCTGACGGTCAACCTTGATTCGCGCGCATGGCTGCAGGTCAGTATTCAAAATACTGCCCCAGAGACGTTCGAAGACGAGATTTCCTACAGCAACCTGAATGCGAGTTTCCCGACCTGTGCCTGCTGCAACAACCAAACTGTAACCCTCACCGGACAGACAGTAGACACGTCTTTCACCTGCCAGCTTTTGGGCGACAGGACGATCTACTACAGCTATCAAATCAGCAAACTGAGCTACGATTCATCCAGAATAGATTCTGTATTTTGCCCGGCATTTGACACGACCCAGGTAAACATCAGTTATTAAATGAATCAACATCATCTCACTGTTGAGAAAACAGCCCGTTACTTTTCGCTGTCCGAGCCAAAAAGTGAAGTGAAGACTATTTGGATCATTTTGCACGGCTACGCCCAGCACCCGGGCTACTTTATCAGAAAATTTGAACCACTCGACTCTGAAGACACTCTAGTTGTGGCCGCTGAGGGCATGCATCGTTTTTATCAGGAAGGTTTTTCGGGAAGAGTCGTAGCATCCTGGATGACAAAAGACGATCGTGAAGCTGACATCGAGGATAACATCAACTACCTCAATCGATTGATCACAAAGCTATCTGAAAAGCATCCAGATGCGAAAATCAAAGTGCTGGCCTTTTCTCAGGGTGGTGCAACTGCCTGCCGTTGGGCCGTAAAAAGTGATGTGCAAATTGAGCAGCTCGTGCTTTGGGCTGCCTCATTTCCTCCAGACCTCGACCTCGGTGTTCACGGTGACAAACTCAATGAGCTCAATTTGTTGTTGGTGATGGGCACTCGAGATCCGTTTATTGAGGAAAAAGACATTCGTCAGGTGCAGCAATTATTGGATGAAGGAGGAATACGGTACGACCTGAAACGATTTGATGGCAAACACGAAATTGATCGGGACGCGTTGACTACAATTTCTCTAGGTCGCTGAAAAGCACTTGCAAGAGCTATCTGGGCTGTTCCTGTATTTTGGCTATTTTTAGGGATTAACTAAAACGTACTCTTTATGAAAAAGACAGTATTTCACTGGCTATGGATCATATCTGCCGCACCTTTTCTAATGGCCTCTTTAAATAGCTGCACGTTGAGTTACGGAATTGCCAACACTGCTGAAGCAACCAGGTATCAGCCGAAACCCGCCTATCACGACAAAGACACATCAGCAAGCTACGTTTCCGCTTATCTTTCGCACAACGATGGTTACGGTTATTTCACAAATGAAGACATCATTTTTGGAGGAGCTCGATTTCATCGTGCACACACCTTTAAGAATTTCAATCTGGCCTATGGTGCTTTTGGCTATGCCGGAAGTTATAACGTGCAACTAGTAAGAGATCTACAGGGTGAAAAGTCCTTCTTCGGAGGCGGTTTATCTGGAGAGGCAAACTTGAACATTCCTCTTTTCGATCTATTCGACTGGAGAGTTCTCGGAATCCGTGCTACAGCCTGGGGCGAAGGTGGAGAATTCGCGAGATTTAAAAACGAAATTCGCGGAAAAGAACTCGAAGGCAGTGACGGTTACGCCACGATTTCAGATGAAGCACCCAATAATTTTCTGACCAACTTATCACTCACTTCAGAACTTGTTTTCAAACACGATAACTTCGACCTTGGCCTAAATGGTTCTTATGGCTTTTCAATCGATCCATCTTCTGAAAATAGCGTGATTCTTCACAATTATGGAGTGGGAGCTCATTTCTCACGTGGACGATACACTGTCTTCGGCAATTTGAACACCTCTTTCTCGCCATATTTTATTTTCGACTTTAATCTTTTTGTAAATCATTACTCTGTTGGCTTCTCATATCAGATATAGCTTTCCAAAACGAACTCCGTTTTAGAAGCCAGTGAGTTGCTCTGAACACGATTTTAGAGTATTTTCGGGCCAAACCTAAAATTTTGAAATGAAACAACTCTACGCACTCTTGCTAGTCTGCTTTTCTCTGCAGATGTCGGCACAGGAAATTTTGCCAAGGACTCTTACTGATGAGGAAAGACACATCCTCGAATCAGGAAATTTCGAACGCGGTGGCTCAGCGGGAATTGAAACCCCTCCGGATTTTTCATCTCTCAGAACAATGGCCGAATGGGAAGAAATCCAGACGCTTACTATCACATGGACTGGTTTCCCGGGAATTTTGAAGCAAATCACAAGAGCCACCCAGCCTGAATGTGAAGTTCTGATAATCACCGACAATGCCGCAGAAACAGAGTCCTTTTTAATGGGAAGCGCTGCAGGTGGACCTCTCGACAACATGGACAACATTTCCATGATCAATCCGGGCTTCAACAGTATCTGGATCAGAGACTACGGTGCTAATACCGTTTATGCCAATGGAGTCGATAGCCTGTTACTGGTGGATTGGATTTACAACCGGCCTCGTCCGCTTGACGATGCTTCGCCCGCTGCAGTGGCCGCTTTCAAAGGCATTCCACTCTACACGACCACCGCTGCTCCAACTGATTTTGTGAGCACTGGAGGAAACTTTATGAGTGATGGATTTGGAACCTCCTTCTCATCTGAGTTGGTTCTGGAGGAAAATGAACCTGACAATCCGTACAACGTGACTCCAAAAGATGAGGAAGACATTGACAACCTCATGATGGATTTTATGGGAGTTGAGCGCTACGTGAAAATGGAAAAGCTCCTTTACGATAACATTCACCACATCGACATGCATATGAAACTGCTGGATGAAGAAACCTTGCTTGTCGGTGAGTATCCTGAGGGTGTAGCTGATGGACCACAGATCAACGCCAACATTGAGTACGTTCTAAACAACTTCAATTCGGTGTATGGAACTCCTTACGAGGTTGTGCGCATCCCAATGCCCGACAGCCCTAGCGGACTCTATCCCGATGATAATCCATCTGGCTACTATAGAACTTACACAAACGCTGTTTTCGTAAACGAAACAGTTATAGTACCTACCTACCGCACCGAATACGACACAACGGCCCTCAGAATTTGGGAAGAACAAATGCCCGGTTACAATATCGTTGGAATCGATTGTGACGACCAGCCAGAGGCGATCATCGCGCTGAGTGGAGCCATTCATTGCATCACCAAAGAAATTGGAGTTGCTGATCCACTGCTCATTAGCCACCAACCGCTAGATGACACGGATGACGATGAGAACGACTATGAGGTGAATGCCTATGTTGACCACAGAAGTGGTGTTGCAGACGCAAGACTTTTTTACAAAACGGATCTCGAAGGTGATTACACCGAGGTTCAGATGAATGCCATTGTTGATGAAAACAATTGGTCTGCAGCAATTCCGGCTCAGGCTCAGGGAACCACTGTTTACTACTACATCGAAGGTGAATCGAACTCAGGAAAGGTTTTGACCCGACCAATGACTGCGCCTGAAGGCTATTGGAGCTTCGAGGTGACTGGTGAAACGATCAACGTTCACGAAACAAATATCGCGGAGTTTGCCCCGGCCTTTCCAAACCCTGCCGGAGCTATCACGTGCATTCCTGTGAATTTTGAGAAAGGCTCTAAGGGAACTCTCGCGCTATACGATGTTGTTGGCAAGAAGGTAATGGACATTCACCAGGGAGAATTTCCGGTAGGTGAAAGCAAGTACTTTTTCAATGCTGCTGAGCTGAGATCTGGAGCCTACCTGCTCGTACTTGAAGCTGGCAACACAAAAATCACTCAACGAATTATGGTGAAGTAATCACCAAAAAAGATTGCAAATGAAAAGCCCGGACGATGCAGAAGCATGTCCGGGCTTTTCATTAAAGTTTCTTTGCCTAGCTCTCTTCAGGAATTGCTTCAAGAGCTGTTTCAAATTCGATTCTCAAAGTGTGAGATTTGCCATCCAAATTAACTAGTCCCGTGTAAGAACCAACGGCAAAGTTTCCAGGTTGTGCTCTCCTAACGGCCACTTTCGCCTTGTCTATGGGAGTATCTGAAAGGCTGTGTCCTGCCACATCGAAATCGATGCGAGCATAATTTTCTTTGTTGTTCACAGAGCGATAACCGAGATCTGTGCCCTTGAAGCCGAATTCCACGGCAATGGCTCCATCGGCACTTGCCATTTTCCCATCAATCTGTCCAGTCTTGTTGTCGTACTTCACATCAAAGCTTTCATTTCCTTCTACAGTAATGATCGTGTCGATAAGTGAACCTTTCAATATCACTTTAAACTCTCCAAACTGATTTCCGGAAAGTTCAATGTTATCGTCAATTTTTTGGGCTAGCTCTCTGTCTTTCTTTTCTTGTTCAGATTCGCAAGAGCTCAAAAACAAAAGAGCCAGAAACAATGGGAGGAATATTCTTTTCATCGAGTAGAGGTTATTAAGGTGGTTGTTTTTTTTCGAGTTTCTAAGGAGAATGTGTTTACTTCAAACGAGCTATAATGGTTTCAGAACCGCGGGTTTTGTCACCAATTTTAGCTACGATTTCTGAATCTACCGGGAGCAAAACATCCACACGACTTCCAAATTTGATAAACCCAAATTCGTTGGCTCGTTTCACCTGCATTCCTTCTTTCATGTAATGCACAATTCTGCGGGCCACAGCTCCGGCAATTTGCCTGAAAAGCACTTGTTGTCCTTTGGAGTTTTCCACTACGATTGTTGTCCTCTCGTTGTCGGTAGACGACTTTGGGTGCCAGGCTACCAGGAAAAGCCCGGGATGATACTTCACGTACTTCACTGTTCCTGAAATGGGATTGTAGTTCACGTGCACATTCAGTGGAGACATGAAAATGGAAACCTGAATTCTTTTGTCCTTCAGGCACTCATTTTCGTAGACTTCTTCAATAGCTACAACCTTTCCATCGGCTGGTGCAAGGACATCGGTTTCTTCTCCGCCAGGTCTTCTTTTGGGGACTCTAAAAAACTGAACGACCAACAAAAACATAATGAAGGTCGCTACCAAAGCTGTACTCAACCAGATTTTACTTCCATCTGTGAGCCAAAACACAAGCAAGTTTATTGCTGCTAAAAGTATAAATGTGAAAAGGATGATTTTCGATCCTTCTTTGTGAATTTTCATAACGATCAGGTTCACTCACCGGAATTCTGCTACCGATGAAGTTGGCGGCAAAGTTATACGAATATCCTATTTTATCATCAGATAAAAATAAACCATCGGAATGGCAAAAATCAATCCGTCTAATCTGTCGAGAACTCCACCATGACCTGGAAATATCTTGCCCGAATCTTTCACCCCACAATTCCGCTTGAGCATTGACTCAAAGAGGTCTCCAAGGTTAGAAAAAACTGAAACGATAGCCGCTACAATCAGCCATTCGGAAAGTGCGAGTGACTCAAAAAACTGAGCGATAACACCTGCTGCAATAAAGCAAAATGCGACACCTCCAAAAAAGCCTTCCCAGGATTTTTTCGGTGAAATGCGCTCGAACAACTTGTGCCTTCCAAGCTTTCTGCCGACCAGATAGGCCCCAGTGTCGTTGGTCCAAAGCATGATAAAAAACCCGAGAACCACTTCGTAGTTGTAGTAACCTTCTATAAGAGAAATATTGCTCAGCAGCGCATAAGGCAAAGAGACAAATGCAACTCCCAGGAGCGTGAGACCAAGGTCGATTCCGGGCATTTCATTTTTTGAGAAAAGAGCTGTTAATCCGGCTGCAACTAGAATTGGAATAAGCCATATCCACCAATTTTCGAACTGCTGGCCCATTGCGTTGATCACCAGAAACCAGTAAACAACCGTTCCCAGCAAAAGGCCGACTCCTGAGAAAGGTTTTCTTTTTGACTTCTTGCCGAACATCGTGAAAAACTCACCGAGCCCAATGATGGTAAAAATATAGAAGACACCACTGAGCGTCCATTCCGACCCAATTATTGAAAAGATCAGAATGAGAACGAAAAACAATCCTGTGACCGTACGTTTCTGCAGTTCACTCACTCTTCGAAGTTATCATTTATGAGATGACGTGCTTTTACAGAATCTTCTCTGCGGATGTAAAGCTCTACTTCGCCAAATGCATTGTAAGAGGAGTCGCGCTTGTTAAGGATAATTGTAGGGATGTTGTTCTCCTCAAGTTTCAGCTTCACGAGCATTACTGTATGCTCTAAAGCATCGCTGTAGATTTTCATCCAATCCTTATCCACGACTCCAAAAATCGGTTAATTCTTGCTTGTGTCAGAACTAGCTTCAGAAGGTTCTTCCTTTGAGCTGTCTTCACCTGACTTACCGTTTTCGCTACTCTTCTGCGACTTCGGCTTTTCACTCTCACTGTCATCTGTTTTTTCCTCGCCAGACTTATCGGCATCCTCCTCTTGCTTATGGCGAAGAACCTGCTTGTCATCCGGTCTAAGAGCATCGCTGCTGATAGAATTATCCTGATCATCGCTGCCTTTCCACTTTCTCTTTCCAAAGATCTCTTCAAGGTCGTCTTTAAAGATCACCTCTTTTTCGAGAAGCTTTTTGGCCAACAGAGTGAGCTTATCTCTGTTGTCTTCGAGAAGTTCTTTGGCTCTTTCGTAAGCTGTTTCGATAATTCGGCTTACCTCTTCATCAATGATTTTCGCAGTCTCGTCACTGTACGGCTTCGTGAATTGATTCTCTCCCCGGGAGTCGTAGTAGCTTCTGTTACCGATTTTCTTGTTCATTCCGTAAATGGAAACCATGGCATAAGCCTGCTTGGTGACTTTTTCGAGGTCGCTCAGCGCACCAGTAGAAATTTTCCCGAAGATTATTTCTTCAGCCGCACGACCACCGAGGGCAGCGCACATTTCGTCAAAAATTTGCTCTGTGGTTGTGATCTGGCGCTCTTCCGGCAAATACCACGCGGCACCCAGCGATTGTCCACGCGGAACAATGGTCACTTTCACCAAAGGCGAAGCGTGCTCAAGGAGCCAACTCACAGTAGCGTGACCCGACTCGTGGTAGGCGATGGCTTCTTTCTCCTTCTTAGAAATGATTTTGTTTTTCTTCTCCAAACCTCCGATGATCCTGTCAACTGCATCGAGGAAATCGTTTCTATCGACCTTTTCTTTATTTTTTCTTGCGGCAATCAGCGCAGCTTCGTTACAAATGTTTGCGATATCCGCACCACTAAATCCTGGTGTTTGCTTTGCCAAAAACTCAATGTCGATCGACTCGTCAACTTTAATTGGCTTCAGGTGCACCTGGAAGATTTGCTTACGCTCGTTGAGGTCCGGCATGTCCACATAAATCTGCCTGTCGAAACGACCAGCACGCATCAGTGCCTTATCGAGAATATCTGCGCGGTTAGTTGCTGCCAGAATAATTACACCGCTGTTGGTTCCAAAACCGTCCATCTCTGTGAGGAGCTGGTTGAGTGTGTTTTCACGCTCATCATTAGATCCCATGTTCACGTTCTTTCCACGCGCTCTACCAATGGCATCAATCTCGTCAATGAAGACGATCGAAGGAGCTTTTTCTTTGGCCTGGCGGAAAAGGTCTCTCACACGAGAGGCACCCACACCTACAAACATCTCCACAAAGTCGGAACCTGAGAGACTAAAGAATGGAACCTGAGCTTCACCGGCAACGGCTTTTGCCAAAAGGGTTTTACCTGTTCCCGGAGGTCCTACCAGCAGTGCTCCTTTAGGAATTTTCGCACCAAGGTCGGTGTATTTCTTAGGGTTCTTGAGGAAGTCTACAATTTCCTGAACTTCTTCTTTAGCTCCTTCGAGACCAGCTACGTCTTTGAAGTTGACATCTGTTCCCTTTCCTTTTTCAAATAGTTGAGCTTTTGATTTCCCGATGTTGAAGAGCTGGCCTCCGCCACCTCCACCGCCACCGAGGCGTCTCATGATGAGCACCCAAATGGCAATCATGATTCCTATAAAAATTAGCCACTGCAAAAGTTGCGCACCCCATTCGTTGCTCTGAGCGCGCTTCACCTCTACATTCTTTTCTTCGGCAATTTTCTCCATGTAATCGGAAAAAGAGTCTTTTCCGTAAGGAGTGATGAAATAGTAGTGTGGTCCATTTTTATCTACGCTGTTGATCAGCGACTTGTCTTCGAGTTCTTTTGTTTTGGCATCCAGACCGGCCTGGTTGAGGGTTACTGCGACTCGCTCTCCATCCTGAATCACGACTTTTTTCACGTAGCCCTGCTCCACCATATCTTTGAAGTCGCGGTATGTAATTTCTACATTTCCTCCGCTAAAGCTAAAGAGGTTAAGAGCGATCAGCACAATTCCGATGATTGCGTAAATCCAGTAGAAATTAAACTTTCCTTTAGGGTTTTTGTTGGGCTTTTTACCCGAACCCTGAGGTCCCTTTTGGTCTCTCTTATTATTGTTTTCTGACATCTATCCTGTTTTCTAAGTTGATTTGATAACCGTCCCGGCCGGGACGTGTTCACGCGCGGTTTTCGATCCTCTGCACTTCTGCATCTGCCCACATATCTTCGAGCTCGTAAAACTTGCGAGCTTCTTTGTGAAAGATATGAACTACTACATTAAAATAGTCCAGCAAAACCCACTCTGAGTTGTTCTGACCTTCTTTGTGCCACGGTCTTTCGCGAAGTTCATCCATCGTTTCGCGCTCCACTGCTCTTGCGATTGCGTCTACTTGCGTATCTGAGTTACCGTGACAAATTACAAAGTAGTCGGCTGCTGCGTGTGGAACTTCTGTCAGGTTGAGACACACGATTTCGTGGCCTTTGACTTCCTGAATTCCATCAATGATTGTATGTAATAATTTATTTCTTTGGATTTCTTCGTTTTTGTTGGGCATTCGCTGTATTTATGTTCCGTACAAAAGTAATATTTTTAGCCAAAATTTGAGGGTGGCAAATCCCCGTGTTTACTAAGTTTCAACCGATGGGCAGACACTTTAAAAAACGTGAAAAATACACCTTTCAGTCGATAGACTCTACGAACAACTTTGCTGCCAAATTGCTTAGAGATGCCAATCCGGGAGAGGGCACTGTAATATTGTCCGAATTTCAGACTTCGGGCCGCGGACAACGCGGTAAAAGCTGGGAAGCTGAAAGCGGAAAAAACCTTCTGCTCTCAATCATTCTTAAACCAGATTTTTTGGAGCTAGACAGAAATGCACTGCTCAACAAAGCAGTTGCCCTTGGCGTCTTCGATACCGTGAAATCGTTTTGTGAAACAGCGGAAGTACACATCAAGTGGCCCAACGACATTCTGGTGAATGGCAAAAAAATAGCCGGCATCCTCATCGAAAACACACTCAACAACAGAATTATTGAATCTTCGATTGTCGGTGTGGGCATCAACGTTCTTCAGACTGGTTTTGAAGAGAGGGGTGCCACCTCATTGGCTTTAGAGTCGAACAGACTCATACCTGTGGATGTTGTCTGTGATTCTTTGCTCAAACACGTTGAGCTTCGCTACGATCTCCTGAGGAATGGAAATTTCAAAAGACTGAGATCGGATTACAGAGAACATCTCTTCGGACTCAACAAAACCAGAAAATTTAGCTATCGAGGAAGCGAGATACAGGCAATCATTCGCGGAGTTGCTCCAGAAGGAAAATTGATCTTAGAGTCGCTCGAGGGCGAGGAAATACTCTGCAACAATGGTGAGGTAGTTTATTTACCTTAGCTGAATTTTTCGGAAAGCTTATCTGCAATGTGATCGAAGAGGTTCTTCAATGGTTTTTCTGCCATCATTTTCAGGAACGGATTCATTTTGGCATCGCAGATTTGCTGCGCTTCGATTTTGTCGCCTTCTCCTTTCAGATAAATTTCTAACACAAATGGCAGTGGTCCGTCTTCACCGGATTTGAGCTGAAGAAAATGTGGCTTTTCTTCTTTGTCCTGCTCAAGAGTTATTTTGTAAGCGTTTTGGACTTTAAAAGAGCACTTCTCAGAAGTCGATTGCCAATCGGAAATCTTGCCCTCGGGCAAAAGCTCCTCTAAGTTGTTTAGGTCTTTCAAAAACTCGAATACCTCTGAAGCAGAAGCATTCACCTCCACTTTCTTACTTTCTATCCTGGCCATTAATCTCTGGTGTAATTTTATTTATCGATAAGTGCTGGCTGCCATTTTGAAGGCTCTTTTCGCCATTCCTGTAGTGTCTCCACTTGTTCGTCAGTAATGTAGTCGAGTTTCAAAGCTTGCTTGATCAGATTGTTGTAGTCCGTCAAAGTGATCAATCGGCAATTGGCCTTTTCAAAGTTGTCTTCAGATACACGGAAGCCGTAAGTGAAAATGGCTACCATGCCCTTGATTTTGGCACCGGCTTCTTCGAGAGCTTCAACAGCACTCAGACTGCTTTTGCCAGTTGAAACAAGATCTTCTACAACCACTACAGATTGACCTGACTCAATCAATCCTTCAATGCGATTTCCAAGCCCATGATCTTTGGCTGCTGCACGCACGTAGGCAAATGGAACTCCGAGTTCCTGAGCCACCAGTGCGCCCATGGCAATCCCGCCTGTTGCCACACCGGCAATTACATCAGGTTTACCAAATTCATCGATAATTGTCTCAGTGAACTGCTGACGAATGTACGTTCGGATCTGAGGATACGATAGCGTTTTTCTGTTATCGCAGTAGATCGGTGACTTCCAGCCGGAAGCCCAGGTGTACGGATTGTTCGGCTTTAGCTCAATCGCTTTGATTTGAAGCAGAAATTCTGCTACTTTGAGGCCGATTTCTTCATTGGCTTGCATACTGCAAATGTATAAAGTTTTTATTCAAAACCGCCCCGTCTTTCTCTCTTCGGCTCCGATTAAATCGGGACTGGAAGCTGATCGGGAAATGACCTTTAAATACTTCGATAAGAGCGACATAAAGCTTTTGTTTAAGCTTTTAAAAAATTTCCCAGACATCAAAAAATTCAATCTTTACCACCCTGATCTAGATCACTTGTGGAAGGACTTTAAAAGCTATTTTAAGGTCATCGAAGCAGCTGGTGGATTGGTCAAAAATGAAAAAGGTGAAATTCTTTTCATTTTTAGAAGAGGCTCCTGGGATTTGCCAAAAGGAAAACTCGAAAGAAAAGAAACTATTCGCGATGGTGCGCTTAGAGAAGTAAAAGAAGAGTGTGGCCTGGAGGATGTGAAGTTGATTGAAAAAATCACAACTACCTATCACGTTTATAAGTACAAGGGCAAAAAAGCAATTAAGCCATCACATTGGTATTTGATGCACAGCAGCAGTTCCGAAAATCTGGTTCCTCAGACCGAAGAAGACATCACAGACATTCGCTGGATTGACCCCAAAGATCTGAGCGAAGTGCGAAAAAACGTTTTCCCGAATATTCTGGATGTGGTTGAAAAAGTGATTTAGTCGTCCCAAAACTGAATCTGTTCTCCTTTGTTCGCCTCGTGCTTAATCCTGTAAAAGATTTTTTCAATTCCCTCACTTGGCATTTTTGTGTAGCTAAACATTCGCTTGCCATTGGGGTCGACCATGATGAAATGCGGCAGTGAGTACACACCCATTTTTTCCTGAAGCAATTTGTCACCGGATCCGTAGAGAAACTGCCAGTCGTAGTCCATATGGCTTTGCATAAACTTTTTGTAGTCTGGGTAATTGCGGTCCATTGAAATACTCAGAAAAGCCACTTCCCTGCCGTATTCCTTCTCCAGGTTTTTAATCATCGAGAGCTCCCGCAAACTACTTTTGTTCCAGGTCGCAAAAAAGCTGATATACACAAACTGACCTTCGAAATCATCGAGTGTTACCATTTCATTGTTGGCGTTGAGGAGTTTGAAGCTCTCCAACTGGTAACCTGCCATATTCCGTGCAAGTTGACTTTTCAGGTTAGTCGCGATTTCCGAAAGCTGCTCATCCTCCACATTTTCGCTCACTTCCCCAAGCAATGTCAACAGTGCGTTCTTGGAGTAAAAGCCCTCTTCAAAAACGCGCTGAACCTGCGTAATTATGAGCAAGTCTTTCTCTGCCGAAGTTGGCGCATAAGGATAAACACTGTCAAGAGCACTAAATACAGCTTCTCTTCCATCGGCATTATTAAGTGCTGATTTGAGAGCCAATCCCTCTTTTCGGCTGGTGATGTCGCGGAAGGCATCACCGTGAAAAGCGTTGAAAAAATTGAGGTACTCCGGATGATCCAGCAAAACATCTTTTCCCTGAAGGTATTCTTCGTAAGCAGGATCCTTTTGCAATCCTGCGCTCAGCTTCATCTTCCCAACCGCGTAATCAACATAAGATTCGAAAAAATCATTGTCCACTGAGGAGTAAACGGAGTCAAGTTCACTTTCAAAGTTCAACACCAACTTGTAGTACTCCTCCGCTGTTGCCCCTTGCTTCAACGTGTCGTCCTCGGTAATCATCGAAGTATCCTTCAGCTTTTTTCGCTGAGCATTTTTGTAAGCCGAATGGCCTCCTCCACTCGACCTGGCAATTTCCGGATAGTGATCACTGTAGAACTTCTCGTATCTCAGATTGAAGTTGGCGATCAGCGCATTGATATCATTAGCCGGAAGCTTTTCGAAAATTGGATCTACTGTGTTGTGTGCTACATAAAATCTCCTCGGCTTGTCCTCTGGAAAAGCTGGTATTGTGATTTGATAAACTCTTTCAGGCTCTGCGAAAATTTGAGCATTACGCTCGCCAACTCGCAAAATGTACTGCTCTATTTCTTCTGGAAAGATGCGGAATTGGAAGTTGCCCTTGGCGTCAACGTATTCAGTTTTCACCACTGTTTTGTGGTTGCTAACGATGTCTTCTACCTTAAACAAGGTGACCTCTCCTTCGGGGTCAGAGGGCACCGATCCAGAGATAATGGTTTGCTGGGCAGTGACACCAACAGACAGCAAAAGCGAAAGAAAGAGTAAACTGAGCTTATTCATAAACATTGATTCCCTCTGGCAGAAATTGAGCCACATCCCCATTATTTTTCACAATATCACGAACGATGGTGGAATTTATTGCAGAAAGCTCTGGTGCCGTGAAGAGGAGAATGGTTTCAACATCGCGATTTAGTGAGCGGTTCATTTGTGCGATTGACTGCTCGTAGTTAAAATCGTTTGTGTTTCGAATTCCCCGGAGTAAAAACTGTGCTCCGATGGATTTGCAGTATTCGATCGTCAATCCAGTGTAGGTTTCGGTGCGGATGTGAGCATAGTCTTTAAAAGTATCCTCGATCCATTGGGTGCGCTTTTCGAGCGGAAACATAGAACTCTTGGATGAGTTCTGACCAACGGCCACTACGATTTCATCAAAAAGATCTTTCGCTCTGAGCACCACATCTTCGTGACCTTTAGTAATGGGATCAAAAGACCCTGGAAAAACTGCAATCCTTTTCATGACCGTTTCCTTTTGGTTTGCAACGAAGTTAATAAAGTGAGCTTGCTATTTTTCGTCCCCGGGAGAAAAGAAGCTAAAATTCACGTTTCCGTACCTGCGCCTTTCAGTGAAACCAGAGAGGTGTGAAAAGTCCTTGTGTTCGCTGTGCTCCAGAATGAAATCACCATCTGGTTCGAGTAAATTATTTTCCATTACAAGCTGGTGTATTTCTTCAATATTCTCCAGCGTGTAAGGAGGATCGGCAAAAATGATATCGTACTTCTCCCGATGCTTTTTCAAGAATTCGAACACATCAGCTCTGAGGGGCTTGAGACCCTTCATCTCTAGTTTAGCAACCATTTTGCTGATAAACGTGTAGCTCAAAGGAGCCTTGTCTACCGACAGAATATCTTCCACTCCTCTAGAGTAAAACTCGTAGGACACGGCTCCGGTACCGGCAAAAAGATCAAGCACCTTTATTTCTTGAAAATACACTCTGTTATTGAGCACATTGAAAAGTCCTTCCCGCGCGTAGTCGGTTGTAGGCCGGGCATCAATTCTGCTCGGTGGCGTTATACGGTGGCCACGAAATTTTCCGGCTATGACGCGCATACTACGTATTGATTTAGGAGACTTACAAAATACTGCTTTTTAGCACCTCCCAATCCTTTGGCCAGCTTGTAGAAGTCCATTCCAAAGTTGAGATCAGTGTTTTTGAGATACTTCCTGAATAGTTTCATCGTGTCGCCACCCACGTCCACAGGACCCGAAATCAGAATTTTCTCCTCTTCGGCTTTCAGTCCCAGTTTTTGCAAGGTGTTGGCCAGGTGGTAGAAAACATCCGTTTCGCTGTGGGCAGAGAACGCGTTGTAAAACTCCAGTTTGCCATCGCTCAAGATATACAGATCGAAAAAGGTATCTGAAAGATCCACAAACACCTGTCTCCCTTTGGCCCACTTACTTTTTCTCAACATGCTTTGCACCATCCAGGCGCTATTGTGTGAGACTTTCACATTGGGAAAACTGCTCTTTGCTGCTTTCACTATCTCACCAGGGAATTCGTAGAGCCAGCTCAATCCGGCAACTTCGACTTTTTCTTCTGCAACTTCTGACGGTGCATGTCCTAAGTGAAGCTCAAGTAATTTTTGAGCGTTTTGCTCTTCGGTGAACCCTGCAGGTACTGCCAATGCCGGACCTCCAGCAAAAGCCAACGAAACACTTCCGTAGTCTTTACTCAGCAGAGCCTCATCTGCAAGTTGAGCCTCGAAGAATACAAGCAAGTCAATTTCCTGCTCACTGTCTCTAGGTACTTTTTTGAGAAATACACATTGATCGCTGTGCGAGTCGAATACAGCATACTGAAACCCGTCAGTATCCAGCCGCATAGCCAGATGGCAATCGCTCGTAGCGACAGAATCGATCAGATCGTCTTGATATTCCAGTTGATTATCTGCTTCCCCAGTTACCACTTGTGTTTGCATCATCAAGATCTCCAAACATGAGCGTATCCTTTGGGATTTTTTCGGTGCCTGGCTTGCCGTATGGCTTAGGATCTTTCACCAGGATTGTTGAACGCTCAACTCCACCATCCATGATCTTGTCAGTGAGCATAATAAATCTTTCACCTGAGGCCGGGCTGTAAGGCAAGCTGTCCAGCGATACTGGAGGCAATCCTTTTTCCGAACGAGGTCCTTTAGCAAATTGCTTTTCGTAGAGCGAAGCGTAAGTTGTATCGCGCACTTCGTAACCTTTGGCAACAGCTTCTTCTTCGGTCATTCCCATTTCTTCAAGTTTGCTCATGCCTATGATAAACTTGAGTCGCTCTCTTTTGTCCAAATCCATCAGTGAATCGTTGGCACTAACATCTCCATTTCTGTAGACGATTGGGATAATTGGGTTTTTGATAAAAGAAATCAGCGTATCGAAGTTGTCTGTGTACGTACCGTAGTTTTTTTCGAACTCTTCCTGAGCTGTACGAATGTCTTTCATTCTCTGAATGGTGCGCGATTCGATTTGTTCTTTTTTCGCTCTGAATTCAATTTCTTCTTCGATTACGAAAACATTTCTATAAGCGAGGTAACCAGCACCCACGATGCACACTACCAGCAAAACCTTGGTCAATGCTAATGGTAATTTCGACATTACAAAAGGCAGAGAAAGGATTCCGGCAAAGAGCAAAAACAGCGCTCCAAAAAGCATGTCTACAGGCTGAGAATCTATCTCTCCTGCTGAGGCATATTTGTACAAAAAAGTTGATCCTAAAACCAGAAGAAGTACAGAGATGACGTACTTTCCAGAGACTTTAAAGAAATTCTGCATGCTGTTGAGGTTACGTGACTTTTATTTTTACAATGGCTACAAATCTACAATTTTTTTCAAACGAAAAAATGCGAGGAAAGTAGCGCCCAATAAGGTCTGCAAAGAACGGAATTCCGACTGTGCTCCGTGTGTTACGATTCCGTTAATTTGATCAAAAAATATCCTGTCTAACTTCGAGGCCGATTATGAGCGAGAATTCATTTCATAAAGATCTCCTTGAGAATTTCCCCTACACACCCACAGCCGATCAGGAAAGGCTGTTGAGAGCAGTGAGCAAATTTACTTTCTCCCAACGGCCAAATTGCCTGCTTCTGGTAAGGGGCTATGCGGGAACAGGTAAGACGACCGTTGTGGGCGCCATCACCAAAGCACTCGAAAACATCAAATACAAATCTGTGTTGCTCGCTCCCACAGGAAGGGCTGCTAAAGTAATGGCCAACTACTCAGGACACCTGGCTCTCACCATCCACAAAAAGATCTACCGTAAAAAAACTGGGCGAGGCGGAGTTGTGAGTTTCGAAAAAGCTCCTAACCTGCACACCAACACTGTCTTCTTTGTTGACGAGGCTTCGATGATTAGCTCTTCTGGTGGCCTGGCCGATGGTTCCTCGCTAACTTATCGCGATTTGCTGGACGATTTGATGAGCTACGTTTTTTCAGGAAAAAACTGCCGTCTGATTCTTATTGGCGACACGGCTCAGTTGCCTCCAGTGGGAATTGATGAAAGTCCGGCACTCAATCTTGAGTACCTTAAGAACAGCTTCTCGGTAACCGCTGCGCAAATCGAACTCACCGAAGTTTTGCGTCAATCGCACGACTCTGGAATTTTGGAAAACGCCACCTACCTGCGCGATGCAATCAGAAACAATCCCAATGAGTTTCCTCACCTAAAAGTCGGTGGGTTTTCAGATATAGTCCGGCTAGCGGGAGACGAACTTGAAGAAGAATTGCAAACCGCCTACAACGAGTTTGGCGATCGGGGCACGATGGTTATCACCAGATCCAATAAAAGAGCCAACTTGTTCAATCAGCAAATCAGAAACCGACTACTTTGGCGAGAAGAAGACCTAGCCGTTGGCGACATGTTGATGGTGGTTCGAAACAACTATTTCTGGCTGGACGATGAGCAATCGAAAATGGCCAGTTTTATCGCCAATGGCGACATTGCAGAGATCAAGAAGATCATAAAATTCGAAGAGCTCTACGACTTTCAGTTTGCCGAAGTAGAGATCGAACTCATCGATTATCCCGACATGCCACCGCTAGAAGCCAAGATTCTAATCGACACCATATCAACTGAGGGTGCTCACATGCCTCAAGAGAGAATGAAAGCTTTTTACCACGATGTAGCAGAGGATTACGTGGAGCTCGGGGCACGCGAAAAAATCCACAAAGCGGTAATGGAAGATCCTTTTTACAACGCACTTCAGGTTAAATTCTCTTATGCCATCACCTGCCACAAAGCACAGGGTGGGCAATGGCCAGTGGTTTTTGTAGACCAGGGTTTTGTAAACGAGGAGATGATGGGAAAGGAATACCTCCGCTGGCTTTACACTGCCGTGACCAGAGCTTCAGAAAAACTTTATCTCTTGAATTTTGACAAGGCTTTTTTTGGGGAATAAATGCTCAGCATGAAATGCAGAAACCACAATGTCGTCCCGCTGGGACTTTCCTGGAATACCGGCTCACACCGCTACCAATTTGTCGCTCCTCTGGAGCTGTGATTGAAGTGTTGGATGATGATTCAGCAACGCTCGACTACGATGCCAGAGGCATCGAATATTTATAGCTCTAAGGTTGGTCAATAATGATTATTCGACTCCAGAGGGGTCGCACCTCTTCCCTTCACGGGATGCGTTCGCCAAGTAAAAAATTCGACCCACTCCGGGGTCGGGTTTCATTTCACATTCTCATGGCTACAAACATTGGAACCCGCTGGGTTCCTCTCTACAACAACGCGAAGAATTTGTGTTAAAGAAAAATGACGGTCGTACCTACGGCACTCTCGATCCGTACTTTTGAGCAAAGTAGCGAATGGGCAGAGCCGATCTGACGATCATCCATCCGCCAAATGCTGCCCAGATTCCGTAAAGCTTCCAGTCGAAAAAATGAAAAAGTGTGACCAGCGGGAGAAAAGCCAAAAAAGTACTGATCATAAGTACATTTCTGAGAAAATTTGTTTCTCCGAGCCCTTTAAAAATTCCGTCAAAAGTGAAGGCAATGGCGTTTATCGGCTGCATGATGATGACAAGCCAAAAGATTTCGTCAAAGATGGAAGACACAGACTTGTCGACCGTGAAAAAATCTCCCATAAAAGGATAAAGCGCCAGGTAGCAGAGTGACAGCCCAACGGAAATGAAAAGACTGATTTTTACCAAATCCTTTGACAAGTTCTTTAGTGCGTGCCAGCGCTTTCCACCAAGCAAACGCCCCGAAATTGCATTTCCTGCATTGGCGTAACCATCGAGCAGGAAGGAAGAAAAAAGCCAAATCTGAATGGCGATGGAATGTGCTGCGATAAATTGGTTTCCGTAGAGCGTAGCAAAAGCATTTGCCGCGAAGAAAGCCACATTGAGACTGATGGTTCTCACAGCCAGGTTGGCGCTCATTCCAAACAAATTACCAAGTTCGGGATGCTTTGGCAGCCAGGGCGAAAGGCGAAAAGAGGTTTTCCAGTACATCGTGACCAGGGCCAGTACGAACATCAGCATCTGAGCACAAAGTGTGGCATAAGCGGCTCCGTCCACTCCCAGCGGTTCAATGTAGCCCTCCACTCCGTACACGAGCAGGATGTCCAAAACAATGTTTAGCGCTGCTCCGGAAATGCTGATCCACATGGCCCAGAGTGTATTTTGTATACCCCGAAAAATTCCGAAGATGGCAAATGTGGCTAGCGTGAAAGGAAAGCCAATCGACCGGATTGAGTAGTACGAAACGCTGTACTCCAGCACTTTTCCTTCGGCATTGTAGAGACTAAAAATCTCAAATGCGAAGAAGCTCGTCACCCCGAAGGTGATCAGGCCGATTAGGATGTTCAAGGCAATCGACTGCGGCACGAGTGTTTTCACTTCGCCAATTCGATCGGATCCAAAATACTTTGAGATAATCGCTGAGATGGCGCTTTTGGTTTGCGCCATGATCCAAAGCATGGTGAGGAAGAAAGAAGATCCCAGACCGACAGCTGCGAGCGAAGCTTCAGTGTCTTGCGGAAAGTTCCCAATGATGGCTGTATCTGCCAGTCCGATCACCGGTTCTGCAATACCAGCAATAATTGCAGGGAAAGCCAGTCGATTTATTTCCTTGAGAGATACTCGTTTCATGCCATAAAAAAAAAGCGGCTCTCCCAAAACGATCAGGAGAGCCGCAATTTATTCAATCATTTTATAGATTCTCTACGCCATTCTGCGCTTGAGTTCTGAATCTAGTGCATCGAGGAACTCCTCAGTGGTGAGGTAGTGCTCTGGTGTCATGTCTTTTCCGTGAATGCAAAGTGCCAAATCTTTAGTCATTTTGCCGCTTTCCACGGTGTCTACACAAACATCTTCAAGTGTTTTGGCAAATTTGCGCAACTCTTCGTTGTCATCGAGTTTCCCTCTAAAATCCAATCCACGAGTCCACGCAAAGATGGATGCAATTGGGTTGGTAGAAGTTTTCTCTCCGGCCTGATGTCTGCGGTAGTGGCGGGTCACAGTTCCGTGAGCAGCTTCGGCCTCCATGGTTTTTCCATCGGGAGTAACGAGGGTTGAAGTCATCAATCCGAGTGAACCGAATCCTTGAGCTACAGTGTCTGACTGTACGTCACCATCGTAGTTTTTGCAAGCCCAAACGAACTCACCGTGCCATTTCAAGGCAGCTGCTACCATGTCATCGATTAGGCGGTGCTCATAAGTGAGACCGGCTTCATCCATACGATCTTTAAATTCGTTCACATAAACTTCTTCGAAGATATCCTTGAAGCGACCATCGTACTTTTTGAGGATGGTATTTTTTGTTGAAAGGTAAAGTGGCCATCCTTTGGCGAGTGCCTGGTTGAAGCAAGAGCGAGCAAAACCGTAGATACTTTCATCGGTATTGTACATGCTCATTGCAACTCCATCTCCCTGGAAATTGTAAACCGTCCACTCTTCAGTTTCACCACCATCTTCTGGAGTGAAAGTCATTTTGAGTGTTCCTTTTCCTTTGATTACCTTGTCTGTCGCTTTATACTGGTCGGCATGTGCGTGACGTCCAATGCAAATTGGAGCAGTCCAGTTGGGCACCAAACGAGGAACATTTTTGCAAAGAATTGGCTCTCTGAAAACTGTTCCACCAACGATGTTACGAATAGTACCGTTTGGCGAAAGCCACATTTTCTTGAGGTCGAATTCTTCTACGCGTGCTTCATCTGGAGTGATGGTAGCACATTTAATTCCCACATTGTATTTCTGAATAGCCTTTGCGGCATCTACAGTAATTTGATCCTCAGTTTCATCGCGCTTTTGAATGCTGAGGTCGTAATATTTTATATCCAATTCGAGATAAGGGTGGATCAGTTTGTCTTTGATAAACTTCCAGATGATTCTTGTCATCTCGTCACCATCCAGCTCTACTACTGGGTTTTCAACTTTGATCTTGCTCATTGCTGATGTTTATATCGATTAATAACTAACTATTGAAAAGGCACGCAAAAATAACTGATCGACTGCGAGAAAGCAACCGGCAGTCAGAGGGTGCCGGGATAAAAAAAGAAAAGCACCTTTTGTGGTGCTCTTCAATTTTCAAATTCTTTAAACGCGTTCGCGCTGAGAGAAGAAAAAGCCGCCTTCGATATCGGCATTTTCATCGCTGTCTGATCCGTGCACTGCATTTGCTTCGATAGAGGTTGCAAACATTTTTCGGATAGTTCCTTCAGCCGCGTCTTTTGGATCTGTGCTTCCGATCAACGTACGGAAGTCTTCCACTGCGTTATCTTTTTCCAAAATGGCTGCAACGATTGGCCCTGAAGACATGTAAGTTGTCAGGTCGTTGAAGAAAGGACGCTCTTTGTGAACTGCATAAAACTGCTCGGCTTCTGCTTTGCTCAATTTCGTCCATTTCATTGCTTTGATGGTGAACCCACCATCGATGATTTTGTCGATGATTTTTCCTGTGTGCCCGGCATCTGTCGCGTCAGGCTTAATCATTGTGAATGTTCTATTTCCAGCCATTTCTGTTTGTTTTTTTAAGAATATTTCAAATGGGCTGCGAAAGTAGTGATTTCTTTCAGAAAAGTGCGAGTGAGAAAAGCACCTCTGCACATTTCACATTAGATTAACCTGAGGCTAAAATACTGGCTTTCAAACTTGCCTGCCGTCAACATTATTCCGACCTTTTAGCTTTTATCCTAAAGGCGTATATTCGTCTGCTCTCATTGCAAATAGCCGGAAACTCCGACAGCAATGGACTTATTAGAAATCTCGAAAAAACGAAATTGACATGTCTGAAGTATCAGCAGAGCAAAAGCTCACCTCGAAAGAGGCCATGGAACTGGAAAACAAATACGGAGCGCACAACTATCACCCGCTTCCGGTAGTGCTCGACCGCGGTGATGGCGTGTATGTGTGGGACCTAGAAGGGAAAAAATACTACGATTTTCTTTCAGCCTACTCAGCCGTCAATCAGGGCCATTGCCATCCACACATTATTGGAGCTCTCAAAGAGCAAGGTGAAAAACTGACACTTACCAGCCGTGCTTTTTACAGCAGTGTGCTCGGTCAGTTCGAACAGTTCATCACAAAATACTTTGATTTTGACAAGGTACTCCCGATGAACTCGGGTGCTGAGGCGGTAGAAACCGCTCTCAAAATCTGCCGCAAATGGGCCCACGAGAAAAAAGGAATTGAAGAGAACGAAAGCAAAATTGTTGTTTGCGAGGACAACTTCCACGGGAGAACAACGACCATCATTTCTTTCAGTAGCGACCCAACGGCCAAGAAAAACTTTGGTCCTTACACGCCAGGATTTATTCGCATCCCTTACAACGACATCGAAGCTTTGCGAGTAGCACTTGAGGACGAAAAAGTTGCAGGCTTTATGGTTGAGCCAATTCAGGGTGAGGCTGGTGTAAACACTCCGGATGACGATTACATCAAAAAAGCAGCAGCGCTTTGCAAAGAGAAAGAGGTGCTTTTTATTGCAGACGAGGTTCAGACAGGAATTGCCCGTACAGGTAGCCTTTTGGCTTGCTGTGGAAACTGCACTTGCCAGGGTGATTGCGAGCAACAAGAGACTTACACTCGTCCCGACCTACTAATCCTCGGAAAAGCACTTTCTGGCGGAGTTTATCCAGTATCCGCTGTCCTTGGTGACGACTGGGTGATGGAGGTTATTACTCCCGGAACTCACGGATCTACATTTGGAGGAAACCCACTTGCAGGAAGAGTTGCTATTGCAGCACTGGAGGTGATAAAGGATGAACGTCTTGCTCAAAATGCCCGCGAACTTGGAGAGCTCTTCAGAAGCGAAGTGCAGAAAATCGTAGACGAAAGCGATTTGGTAAATGGCGTTCGAGGAAAAGGTCTTCTGAATGCGATCCTCATCAACGATGATGAAGAAAGCTCAACGGCCTGGGACATTTGCATTAAGCTCCGCGACAATGGACTCTTGGCAAAACCAACCCACGGAAATATCATCCGTTTTGCTCCACCATTGGTGATGAACAAAGAGCAATTGATGGACTGCATTTCGATTATCAGAAAAACAATTTTGGAATTCGAGAAGAAATAACTTGTCGAATACTTACAAAAACAAAAAAGGCGGATTTCCCGAGGGAAATCCGCCTTTTTATTTTGTCGTCTTCTAATTAATCTCTTCCGCCAATTATTCTTAGCAAGAAAAGAAAGAGGTTCACAAAATCGAGGTAGAGCGTTGTAGCTCCCATAATCGCCAGCTTTGACGACATGTCCGAGCCGTACTCCACTCCCGCTCCAATTCTTTTGAGTTTCTGTGTATCGTAAGCAGTGAGACCTGTGAAGATCAACACTCCGATGCAAGAAATTAAGTAATCAATTGCATCACTCCCTACAAACCAGTTTACTACCATGGCAATGATTAGTCCGATGAGTGCCATGTAAAGAATAGAGCCAAACTTGGTGAGGTCAGTACTAGTCGTGTAACCCAGCACTGCCATAGTTCCGAAAGTTCCGGCCGTAATTCCAAAAGTGAGGTAGATCACACCCAAATCATATCTCAAAAAGATTGTGCTCAAACTGATTCCCAGCATGGTAGCAAATGCGATAAAAATCAACATCAAAACTGGAACTGAAAATTTCTGAAGGCCAAAATTCATCGCCAGGATAAAGGCAAAAGGCGATAACAAAGTCACCCATCCCAAAGCTGTGAAACCTCCTTGCGGGCCAATGATGTATTCGATCATCTCAGTGGTTCCAAACCACCAGGCCATCACTCCAGAAATGGCGAGCGCCAAAACCATGTAAGAAAAAACGTTGGCCATAAAAGCCTTCGCCATCGATCCTTCTTCAATGGTTACTTCCTGATCTCTGTCTATAATATCTCTCATTTTGTTTTCTTATTTAAACTTTAATTCTAGATCCGAACACTAAGCTAATAAATTCTTCTCTAGTTCGCTGCTCTGTAAACTCACCTTTGAAGGCCGATGTTGTGGTAATGGAGTTTTGTTTTTCCACTCCTCTCATTTGCATGCACATGTGCTGTGCTTCAATCACAACAGCCACTCCAGCGGGTTTAAGAACTTCGTCAATAGCATCTCGGATCTGTACTGTCATTCGCTCCTGCACCTGCAATCTACGTGCAAAAGCATCAACAAGTCGTGGCAATTTGCTCAATCCGACAATATGTCCATTTGGGATGTAAGCTATGTGCGCTTTTCCAAAAAATGGCAACATGTGATGTTCGCAAAGTGAGTACAGCTCTATATCTTTTACCAGCACCATTTGCTGATACTCTTCCTTAAACATTGCAGAACGCAGAATATCAGATGGGTCTTCAGCGTAGCCTTTTGTAAGAAATTGCATTGCTTTAGCAACGCGCTCAGGAGTTTTAGCCAGTCCCTCGCGGTTGACGTCTTCTCCAAGGTCTGAAATTATCTCCGAATAAGCCTCCGCCAATTTGTCCGTAACTTTTTGGTCGTAAGCCTCTAGTTTTTCAAATTCACTCATGTCAGGTTGATTATTCTCCACCAAAGTATTCGGCAGAATTATTTTCTGTTTCGTAGAGTTTCACCGAATGCAAGGTGCACCCTAATCTATTTATCGATACTTCGAGCTCCTCCCAGATGGCAATCACCAGATTTTCTGTAGAAGTCATTGTGTCCTTCATAAAAGGCACATCCAGATTGAGATTCTTGTGATCGAGCTTATCAACTACTTTCTCGTTAATTACGTCACTCAAGTCTTTCAGGTCCGCACAGTAGCCCGTGTCTTTGCCAGGGGTTCCTTTGACCGTCACAAAAAGCTCGTAGTTGTGACCATGCCAGTTTGGATTGGCACACTTGCCAAAAACCTTCAAATTCTCCTCCTTCGACCACTTGTCGTTCCAGAGTTTATGAGCTGCATTAAATCGCTCTCTCCGTGTGATATATACTATTTTGCTCATGCTTTTTTAAATGTCTTTTGGGGCCGGCAAATATAACCAATTCATGTGCATGGCGCGATTTGACTATCTTTGTCAGCCACTAGTAAATCAGCCTTTTTACAAAGAAAACGAGCTGATCAAAACACACATCCTTATGATAGTAGTTACAGGTGCTGCCGGGTTTATTCCCAGTTGTTTGGTTGGAAAACTCAACGAAGAAAACTTCAATGACATCGTTTTGGTCGATGATTTTTCCTCACCTGAGAAGAACAAAAATTTTGAAGGCAAAAAGTTCACTCAGAAAGTCGATCGGAAAGATTTTTTTAAATGGCTTCGCGAAAACGAGGATCAGGTGCAGTTCATATTTCACCTTGGGGCGCGCACCGACACCACGGAATTTGACGAGTCCATTTTTGACGAACTCAACCTAAACTATAGTAAACAAATCTGGAACCTGTGTATTGAATTTGGCCTGCCACTGGTTTATGCGAGCTCCGGAGCGACCTACGGTTTGGGAGAGCACGGCTACAAAGACGATCACGACCTGGTAGAAAAGCTCGAACCACTAAACCCTTACGGCAGATCCAAAAACGATTTTGACAAATGGGCACTGGCTCAGGAAAAGCAGCCCTACTTTTGGGCTGGATTGAAGTTTTTCAACGTTTACGGGCCTAACGAGTATCACAAGGGCAGAATGGCTTCTGTCATTTTCCATGCCTTCAATCAGATCAAAGAAACCGGAAAGATGAAGCTCTTTCGATCTCACCGTGAAGACTATCGCGATGGAGAGCAGAAGCGAGATTTCGTTTATGTGAAAGACGTGGTGGAAGTGTGCTACTTCCTGATGCATCACAGAAAGAACTCGGGACTCTACAACCTCGGGACAGGAACAGCAAGAACTTTTAAGGACCTCGCACTTTCAACTTTCGAGGCTCTGGAAAAAGAGCCGAACATTCAGTTTGTAGACACTCCTGAAGACATCCGCGACAAGTATCAATACTTCACGGAGGCCGACATGAGCAAGTTGCGATCCATTGGCTACAATAAAGACTTTTACTCACTTGAAGAAGGCGTGAAAGACTACGTTCAAAATTATCTTGCTCCGCACAAGTACTACTAAACCGAATTGATTTTGGCTAAAAAAGTACTCTTCATCGACAGCGTCCATCCCGCATTGCAGGAGCGGCTAGAGGAAAACGGATTCGAATGCCACCTGGCCTACTCGCTCAGCAGACAAGAAGTTCTCGACTGCATTGATCAGTACTTTGGAGTTGTGATCCGGAGTCGGATTCGAATGGATGAACATTTACTCTCCAGAGCAACGAATCTAAAGTTCATCGCGCGCAGCGGTGCGGGCATGGAAAATATCGATATCAGCTTTGCAGAAAAAAGAGGAATTACCTGTTTCAATGCTCCCGAAGGAAATCGCGATGCAGTTGGGGAACACGCTATTGGGATGATCTTGTCTCTCTTCAACAATCTCAAAAAGGGCGATGAGGAAGTAAGACAGGGTATCTGGAAAAGAGAAGAAAATCGCGGAGTTGAACTTGGCGGCAAGACCGTTGGGATTATCGGCTTTGGAAACAACGGAAAGGCCTTTGCCCAAAAGCTTTCGGGCTTTGGCTGCACGGTGCTGGCTTACGACAAATACGCCCCTCCGCAAGAGTCTTCAATTGCCAGCCCCGTGAGCCTGGAACAGATTTGGGAACAAGCTGAGGTCATAAGTTTTCACGTACCGCTCACGGAGGAAACGCACTACTACTTCGATGAGGATTTTCTAGAAAATTGTCATAGACCTATTTACCTTTTAAACATGGCCAGGGGCAAATGTGTGAAGACCGATACCCTGGTGGACGGCCTAAAGTCAGGCAAGGTGCTAGGCGCGTGTCTTGATGTTTTGGAATATGAAAAGTTCTCATTCGAGCGATTGCAATCTAAAGACCTGCCTGACGCTTTTCGTGAGCTGATCGAATCAGACAAAGTAGTTCTTTCTCCGCATGTAGCAGGCTGGACTCATGAGTCGCACAAGAGGCTTTCTACCGTTCTTGCAGAAAAAATACTCTCGGAATTTGGGCAATAAAAAAGCCGGATAGATACTGAAACATGTTCAGCATGACTACCGGCTTTTTAATTATTCGTAAGTAAGACTTATTCGGTCCGATCTCTTTTACGGGTCGAATAGTTAATCTTCAACGCATTCGACTCTCTTAGCTTCTGTTTTACCGCAGAGATAATTCCCATCTTTGTGCCTTCATCAACTTTCAGAGAAGTGGTCATTTTAGGAACCTCTTGCTCCAAAACTTTTTCTCTGTTTTGCTCGATCCAGGCTGGGATGTCCTCTACAGTCGCAAAGTCATCATCCAACTGCATTCTCGGCTCAGAACCGTACACCTCTGGGTTCATTGGGGGACCAATGTTTATGTAATCCACAAGGTGCTTTTTCTCAAGACGAGTAAGCTCAGAAGCGTATGGTCTTTCAATTTTCACTTTCAGCTCCTGCTCCCTCATCACAGTTACAACCATGAAGAAGAAAAGCAGCATGAAAACGATGTCAGGAAGTGAGGCCGTTGATACGGCACCTACTTCTTTCTTTTCTTTATTCTTGAATTTAGCCATGTCTGAAAATTCGTTTAGTATGATCCAACATTACGAGGTTCAGCTTCTGAAATCCTTTGAGGGTGAACCGTACGCACAGCGTAAAGTCTCTTTTCCCATTCAGATCCAGACTCGGTGCTTTTGGCCTTTTCTTCGAGTTGGCTGTAGGTAATTCCAAACAGTCTCATCGAAAGCTCATCTCTAAGCTCATTGACAGCAGACTCGAGCTCATTCTGCACCTGAATGTAGGTATCGTAAGTCGTTCCCTTGTCATTTTGCATCGAGATAAGGGCTGATCCAGGGAGCTCTTTGTACTCTCCGGCAATTTCGATGGCTGTCATTTTATCCTGCCATTTCTCAAGGGCCTTTCTGTAGTTGTCCTTTTGCGTTTCGTCTTCGGCACTAGCAATGTACGCTTCGTACTCGTCAATTTTCGCCTGAACGTCACCTCGTCTCACCCAGGTGCGAATTGGAAAGTTTTCTTTACCCCCAAGGTCGCGAAACACGCCATTGGCAATCAAAAATTCTTTCGCACCGTCTTTCAGATTTGCGATATCCATCGGCTCGTCTTCCACAAGAAGTCTATCCTGAGCATTCACAAGTACAACGTAAACGTTTCTTTGTTTCACATCAGGTGGCTCCTGATCTTCTGGCACCGGTGGCGGAAGCTGACGCAAAATACCTTCGTCAGAGTCCATTGTGGTGGTAACCAGGAAGAAGATCAGCAGGAGGAAGGCAATATCTGCCATGGAGCCTGCATCAACCTCTGGTAATTTCCTTCTTGACATAATTTGCTCTTTTATTATTTAAACAACCTGCTAACTTCGGCAAAAATGATTGCCAGCACTGCCAGTCCGCCTGTGATGTAAAGAGCGATTAGCCCTCCACCAGTAAATTGCGAAACATCAGATGTAGTCCCTTCCGGGAAAACTGGGCTTACTTCGTCAGAAGCAAAAACATAGTAGCTCAAGAGAAGTATTGCAGCGAAAAGTACAATACCAACGAGCGAACCTATTTTATGTTTGATGTCTGCAAGAAAGTGAAAGAGTCCAAATAAAATGGCAGCTCCCGCACCAAGTATTCCTACAATCAGCACCAGCCAGAATGCTCCATCGAGCGCTGATCCGAAGTTATCCATTGCCTGCACCACACTGTCTTCAGAATCTGAGTTTGCGACAATGATGGCGCAAAAGATGATTCCCAAAACTGCAATCAGCAGTCTCAGCACGGTGAGTGCTATTTTGAGTCCTTTATTCTGCATAATGCTTTTGGTTTATGCGTTCTTATTCTGAACATTTCTTCTGTACAACATATCGATCAATTCGATTGATGCATCCTCCATATCGAGCACGATACTGTCGATTTTTGCAAGAATGTAGTTGTAGAAGATTTGGAGGATAATGGCCACGATCAAACCAGAAACGGTTGTAATCAAGGCGAGCTTAATACCTCCGGCCACAAGTGCAGCGTTTACGGTGTTTGCTTCTGCAATTTGGTCAAAGGCCACGATCATACCGAATACTGTACCCATGAACCCGAGCATTGGCGCAATTGCGATGAAAAGTGAAATCCATGAAAGTCCCTTTTCGAGAAGTCCCATTTGAACACCACCGTACGCTTCGATTGATTTTTCTACCTGATTGAGATCTTCATCTGAGTGCTCAAGTCCCTGATAGAAAATTGAAGCAACTGGTCCAGGAGTGTTTCTGCATACTTCTTTGGCAGCGTCCAATCCTCCGCGATCAAGAGCTTCTTCGATTTTCCCGAGGAGCTTACGAGTGTTGGTTGTGGCCATGTTGAGGTAGATGATTCTCTCGATACAAAGTGCGAGACCAAGAATCAAACAGATTAATACGAATGACATGAAGGTTGGATCACCTTCAATGAAGTAACGCTTCACTGTTTGGCTAAAACCAGTTACCTGAGTTTCAGTTTCCATTTCAGCGCCTTCTTCAGCGTTTTCTACTGTTTCTTCTCCTTCTACTTGTGGCTGTTGAGTGTTATCCATTTCGGTGGCTGCTGAATCATTGGCATTTGCCTCACCAGACATACCTTCCTCCATTGACTCCTCACCTCCAGCTTGAGCCTCTTGCTGTGTTTCTGTCTCGGCTTGAGCAGATGCAAAGTTGACTGCTCCGAGGTTGATCATGCTAAAAATAGCAACAAAAGCAAATAGTTTTTTCATGATTTTACTGAGTTGGTTTTACTTACGAATTCGGTCTTTAATTAATTATACTTACTATTTACAGACTCTTTTTTATTTGTGTCTATGGCGGAGAGAGAGGGATTCGAACCCTCGATCCCTTGCGGGAAACACGCTTTCCAGGCGTGCGCCTTAAGCCACTCGGCCATCTCTCCAGTTCCTTCTCTAAAGGCTCTCTCTTTTGTTGTTAACATTGACGATACAAATGTGAAGATATTTCACATCCGCGGGGCCAAAATTAATGCGTAAAAGTAACGCTTCAAAGCGCGCCAATTTTAATAATGCCGGGCAAATTACTAAAAAATAGTGGAGACCTAAAAAATCACCTTTAGCAAATTGTTAACCGGTTTAATCGAGCGAAGAATAGGCAGTGAGCTCTCCTGCAACGGAAAGCATCATCTGCTCTTTCACCTGTTCTGTAGAAAGATCCTGCCCTAACAAAAACATCAACTTTGTGATGGCTGCTTCTGTAGTCATATCCGCTCCTGGCGTAACTCCCGCATCTCTAAGCCCGTGGCTAGTTTCGTACCTGCCCTGTTCCACAAAACCATTGTTGCACTGAGTAACGTTTACTACGATAACTCCTTTCTCCACTGCTTCTTTAATAAGCGACAAAAATAGCGGTGATGAGGGTGCGTTCCCCGATCCAAAAGTTTCTAAAATTATACCTTTCAAACCCGGTATTTCAACCATGCTCCGAATCACTTTTTCGTGGATTCCCGGGAATAACTTCAAGATTGCTACTGAGTCATCGAATCGCTTTTTGATCTCAAAGGGAATGTCTTTGGGACGAAACAACTCATTAAAGTTGTAAAATATGTGGATCCCCACTTCGGCTAGCTTTGGATAATTGGGCGACTCTATCGCATCAAAATCCTCGGTGCTATACTTTCTGGAGCGATTCCCTCTAAAGAGTTGTCCTTCGAAAAAGATACCAACCTCCTGAAGGACGGGCTCACCTTCACGAACTGCCGCAGCAATTTCTATTGCGGTAATGAGGTTTTCTTTTCCATCAGTGCGCAGCTTACCGATTGGCAGTTGCGAACCTGTGACAACTACCGGCTTCGCCAAGTTACAGAGCATGTAGGAAAGTGCAGATGCTGTATAAGCTATAGTATCTGTGCCGTGTAGCACAACGAATCCATCGTAGTGATGGTAGGTTTTTTCAATAATCTCAGCGATGCTTACCCAGGTCTCCGGATTGACATCTGACGAGTCAATAGGGTTTTCGAAAGATCGAACATCAATTTCCATTTGGAACCTCCTCAGCTCGGGCATATAATCCAACAAATGGGGAAAGTCGAAAGGTGCCAACGCACCGGTGGCCGGGTTTTCCATCATTCCAATGGTTCCACCTGTGTAGATAATGAGTACGCTCGATCCGGGATGTTCAATCACGATTGTTCAATTTATGAATGAAAAATTCTTTGTGCATTTCTGGATGTGACTTCCGCAACTTTCTCCAAAGACACTTGATGTAAATCGGCAATTTTTTGAGCTACGAATCGCGTGTAAGCTGATTCATTTCTTTTCCCACGATTGGGAGCCGGTGCCAGGTAAGGCGCATCGGTTTCAACAACAAGATCGTCAAGACTGAGCTTTTCTACTACTTTGTCAAGACCGGCATTTTTGAAAGTTACGATGCCGCCAATCCCCAGCACGAAGCCTCCGTAATCGATTATTCTCCTGGCCTGCTCTTCAGTTCCTGTAAAGCAGTGAAAAATACCGAAAAGCTTGTCGTCATTCTTTTCATCAAGCACTTCGAAAATCACATCAAACGCTTCACGGCAGTGGATAACGATAGGCAAACCGAGCTCTTTAGCCCAGTCTATCTGACGCTTAAATGCATCCTGCTGTTCATTGATAAACTTTTTCTCCCAGTAGAGGTCAATACCAATTTCACCAACTGCATAATATTTCCCAGCTCGCAACTCCTTCTCGATCACCTCAAGTTCAGACTCGTAGTTCTCATCAACAGATCCCGGGTGTAGGCCCATCATTGGATAAAGAGCATCGGGAAACTCATTCACGGCCTTTTTCATCAGTGGAATAGTGCTGCTGTCGATGTTGGGTAAATAAACACGATCGACCTCGGCTTCAACTGCTCGATTCATCACTTCGCTGAGATCCTCTTCAAAGTCTTTAAGATAAAGATGCGCGTGCGTATCCGTAATTTTCATGAAGCAAAAGTAAGGATTCAATATCGATCGATTTCGTTTAATTTGCATCCGCATGGCACATCCAACAAAGGTCTTGATCATTCGCTTTAGCTCGATTGGCGATATCGTGCTGACAACTCCGGTTGTTAGAATGGTAAAAACCCAGCTCGATGGTGAAGTTGAACTTCACTATCTGACCAAAAGCAGGTTTCAGTCGGTACTCGCTCACAATCCGTACATAGATCATCTTCACACAATGGAAAAAGACATAACAGAGGTGATGCCCAGATTAAAGGAAGAAGCTTTTGACTATGTAATCGACCTGCACAAAAACATAAGAACTGCTCTGATCAAGAAACAGCTGCCTGCTTTAAGCTTCACCATCGACAAGCTAAATTTTAAAAAATGGATGCTGGTGAACTGGGGCGTCAATAAACTTCCTAAAAAGCACATTGTCGATCGCTACCTCGACACAGTGAAGGCTTTCGGCATAGAGAATGATCTCGAAGGGCTGGACTATTTTTTAGACAAACAGAAAGACCACGTAGATTTTGGCGGCTGGGAAGTTGACGTAAAAGAAGGGTTTGTTGCATTTGCCATTGGCGCTGCTCACATTGGCAAAAAAATGCCTGCTGAAAAGATCAGCGAAATCCTGGCTAAATTAGAAATGCCGGTAGTGTTACTCGGAGGAAAGGAAGATGAGGAAATGGGCAACCAGATCGTGGAGTCTGTAAAAAGATCAGATGTAATCAATGCTTGCGGAAAATACTCAATCAACCAATCTGCCTTCATCGTCTCCAGGTCTGAGGTATTGGTGGCTGGCGACACAGGGTTGATGCATATCGGAGCAGCATTCAAGAGAAAGATCGTATCTATTTGGGGGTGCACCGTTCCAGAATTTGGTATGTATCCTTACCTGCCAGACCCTCAATCCATTTTACTCGAGCCAAAGCACCTCACAAAAAGGCCTTGCTCCAAATTGGGGAATCGCTGTAAGTACGGAGTAGATACCCGCTGTATCACTCAAATCCCAAACACTGAAATAATCGGTGCAGTAAAAAAATTGTTTACTGCTCGAAAAGTGCCCTCAGCTCAGTAGCTTCATCGGGTTTCATTTTACCAGCAAGAATGAGTGCGAGTTGTTTTCTTCGAAGAGCTCCATCGTAACGCTCTTTCTCCAGGTCAGTTTCCGGCTCAAGCTGTGGAACAAAGATGGGAGCTCCCATTTGATCCACTGCTACAAATGTGTAGATGGCTTCGTTGCACTTTTTCTGTTTCCCTGTCACATGGTTTTCTACAAAAACATCCAGATAGATTTCCATAGAAGAAGTGAATGCGCGAGAAACTTTTGCTTCAATCGTCACAATGTCCCCAAGTCTTATGGGCGAATCGAAAGAAACGTGATTCACTGAAGCGGTGACTACAACCCTGCGGCAATGGCGATGGGCAGAGATAGCTGCAGTTACGTCCATCCAGTTCAGCAGTTGACCACCCATTAGGTTATTCAATGTGTTCGTGTCGTTAGGCAACACAAGTTTTGAAGTAATGGCATAGGTTTCACTCGGCTTGCGAACTTTCTTCATGGTAAAATAATTTGTGGCAAAGATAGGCAGGCTTATAGAGAAAAGAGTCTGCAGCACTATTATTTCTAATTTTGCCCGCATGGATTACACCACTGTCAAAGCGCTTCACATCATCTTTGTAGTCACCTGGTTTGCTGGGTTGTTCTATATCTTCAGGTTATTCGTCTATCACGCTGAGGCCAATTCGAAGCCAGCTGAAGTCAAAAAAATATTGATTGATCAATATAAGATCATGGAGAGGCGCTTGTGGTATATTATTACGTGGCCATCTGCAATCCTCACACTTACATTCGGTATTTGGATGCTCTTTATCAACACCTCTCTCATTTTACAACCATATATGCAGGTGAAGTTGGGCTTTGTGGTACTTCTAGTTATTTATCAACTCTACGGACAAAAACTACTCGTAAAACTTCACAAGAACTCAGAATCTGTGAGTGCTATGAGAATGCGTTTTATGAACGAAGTTTCTACCGTGATTTTGATCGCAATTGTGTTCATCATTGTCAAAAGAGATGCTCTCGACTGGCTCTATGGAGTTTTTGGAATTCTCGGTGTAGCTATTGCCCTTACCATAGCAATCAAGTGGTACAAACGGTTCCGCACACGGCAAGGCGATTAAAGCGTTAAATTTATTTGGGTGCGAACAGCTCACTTTTAGAATAACCTGGCTCAGAACGCCAGTCTCCTTTATTTTACTTATCCAAAAATCCTGAGTCGCTCTAAACCTATTCAAGGTTGAGCTTTTAAGGGTTTCCCAATCGAAAATATCCATATTTCCAACACTACTGCTCATTAACTCCAATTCATAACTTCTATTTGGATTAAAGTTACTCGCTCTGATAAAATGATTGTTTGGCGACCACTACAAATGAAAAGTCTGCTTTAGTAAGAAACCGAAAAGGTTCTCTACTAAAGCAGACTTAAACAAAAAGCCCCCTCGGAAATCCGAGAGGGCTTTTACTATTTATAGAGACTTGCTCTCATTTATTTACCTACTACCAACTTAGTATACGTTGCGTCAGTAGAGCCTACAAGTCTTACGAGATAGAGGCCGCTTTCGAGGTAAGTAGTGTTGAGTTGCTGTCTGTATTTCACTCCAGCTTCAACATTACCTTCGAATACAACATCTACCTGATTACCTGCCATGTCAGAAATCGCAATTGTTACTTGCTGATTTGACTTGGATGTAAACTCTAGGTATGAAACGTTCTTAGATGGGTTTGGCGCAAGACCGTTAATCACGATATCACCTTTCTGTGCATCGTACACAGAGTCTTCCAATTCTGGATTCTGTCCAGGATCGTCTGGAAGATCTTCGAATGTGATAGTTTGACTAACAGTAGTTACGTTTCCAGAGCAGTCAACTGCAGTCCAGGTACGAACGATTTCGTATTGTGGGCAGCAATCGAGCTCGAATGCAAAGTCACCTGCACCGTCTACTGGTCCTTGGTAATCAGGTCCAACGAGTGTACCTTCATAGTAGAACCATCCACCGATTCCGTAAGCCTCAGAGCGGTTGTTCGCTCCCTGACCTTCCTGGAATCCGAAGTAGAAGCTCGATGGTGCGTGAGACAAGTTCAAGAATGAACCTGCGTATGCATCGATACCTGTCAACGTAGCTGAATCAGAGTTCATGATGTAGTAAGTCCAATCTTCGTACAGCATGTCATCTTCAGCGAAGCCTTCGTCATCTTTGTATGAAGTTGGGAACGGTTGAGTAGACCAGCTATCCCAGTCCATTCCATTTTCGAACCATACATCAATTACAAACGCTCTTGCTGGGAACTGAGTAGAACGTACAGTTCCTGTCAAGTGAGCACTTCCATCAGGGTAGGTTACCCAGTTAGCTGTCGCACCGCCCTGGAGCGTGTAGTAATCAAGACCGTTTTCAAGGTCTTGCAACCACAGTGACCAAGCTGGTGAAGCATCTTGTGGGTTAGTACCGATGCAATCGCTAGTAGAACCTTCTGCTGGCTCATCTTCTCCGATGAACTCTTCAGTGTAAGTTACTTCTACGTCTCCATCACAGTTGTCTACAGCTGTCACCTCTGGTGCTGCTGGCACATCATCCTCACAGTCGAGAACGAGATCCTCAGGAGCTCCAACAATTTCTGGTGCAGTCGTATCATTTACTGTTACTGAGTAGCTAATTTCAGAAGTGTTTCCACATTCGTCAGAAGCCACAAGCGTTACTATGCTTACTCCGTTTCCGCACTCATCTTCTTCGATCACTTCGATAGAAGAAGTTACAGTTGCAGTTCCGCAGTTGTCTGTCGCAGAAATATCCGCTACAGCTGGCACATCGTCAGCGCATTGTACTTCAACGTCTTCTACTTCACCGTCAAATACCGGTGCAGTAAAGTCGTATACGTAGTACTCTGTTGTTGCTGTTGATGAGTTACCACACTCGTCAGTTGCAGTCCATGTTCTAACTACAGTGTAGTTGTTAGGGCAGTCACCATCTACGATTACATCATTGAAAGTCACTGTCACTTCACCACAGTTGTCAGATGCTGTTGCCATATCAGATGGCAAGTCATCTTCACAGCTGATTTCGTTAGATCCAGGAACTGAATCGAACACTGGAGCCTCCTCATCTACGTAGTTGATAGTTACAACACGTTGAGAAGAGTTTCCGCAATCGTCAGTGGCCGTCCAAGTGTACACCTCAGTGTAGTTTTGTGGGCAATCACCTTCGATTGTTTCCATGCTCATTTCGAGTTCTACATCTTCATCGCAGTTGTCAGAAGCATCGTACTGTGGAAGTTCGATTACAGCATCGCAAGACACTGTTTCTTCGAAGTCTTCTCCACCAATAACTGGAGCTTCATCATCTACTACTGTTATAGTCCAAACTGCAGTTGTTACGTTCTCGCAAGGATCTGTAAGAGTCCAGGTGCGAACAATCTGATATTCACATCCTTCTCCTACGATCTCTTCACCAACATAAACGAGGTCTAGAGAATCAGCACAGTTGTCTTCGAATGCAACTTCGATGTTATCTAGCGATGGAATTTCATCGCAGTTAACAGTTACATCTTCTGGGAACTGAGTGAACTCAGGCGCTGTCTCGTCAATGAGAGTGATGATTTGCTGGAACTCAGTAATGTTACCACATGCGTCAGATACTACGTAGTCACGAATGATACGTCCTGCGCATCCTCCTGATACTGGAGTATCTTCGAATGTGATATTTACTTCGTTGCAGTTGTCTGTAGCAGTAATCTGAGGAGTGGTATCCACGTTGTCACATGGCATATCGATTTCGATGATACCTTCTACCACTGGGGCAGTTGTGTCAACAATAGTAATCACTTGCTCAGCAGTAGCTACGTTTCCGCATTCGTCAGTAGCAGTGAATGTGCGAATAATTACTGTTTCGCAGTTATCACCGTCTGAAACGTCCGAAGAAGTTACAGTTACTTCACCGCAGTTGTCAGTAGCTTCAGCCATCATTGATGGTACTTCAGCATCGCACTCGATAGTTACATCTTCAGGTATTGAAGTGAACTCTGGTGCAGTTGTGTCAACTACTGTGATTACCTGTACTGCTGTACTTGCATTTCCACAGTCATCTGTTGCTGTGAAGGTACGTGTTACCACATATTCTTGTGG
>NZ_JBEGHD010000059.1:0-410 GCF_049334165.1 Halocola ammonii | reverse complement strand
ACCTGAGTTGCTGTTGAAGCGTTTCCGCATTCATCAGTAGCAGTGAACGTGCGAGTAATCACACTTTCCTGTGGGCACTCACCAGCAACAGATTCGTCTGAAGAAGTTACCGTAACCGCTCCACAGTTGTCTGTAGCTTCGGCCATCATTGAAGGAACTTCTTCGTCACATTCGATAGTTACATCTTCTGGTACTGAAGTGAACTCTGGTGCTGTTGTGTCAACTACTGTGATCACCTGTACTGCCGTGCTTGCGTTTCCACAATCGTCAGTCGCTGTGAACGTACGTGTTACCACATATTCTTGTGGGCACTCACCATCAGTAATTACATCTTCTGATGTGATCGTTACTTCTCCACAGTTATCAAAAGCTGACGCCTCGTCTGTTGGAAGATCCTGATCACACTCGAT
>NZ_JBEGHD010000058.1:0-419 GCF_049334165.1 Halocola ammonii | reverse complement strand
CAAACGATTACGCTCACAGCTACGGATAACGCAGGAAATACTTCAGACTGCTCATTCGTGATTACGCTCATCGATGACATCGATCCGCAGATCACGTGCCCAGGTGATCAGAACGAGCCGGTAGATGCAAACTGCGAGTTCTCGATTCCTGATTACACGAGTCTGGCAACTGCCACAGATAACTGTGACGCAGGAGTAACTGTGACTCAAAGTCCAGCAGCTGGAGTAACACTCTCAGGTGCAGGAACGACACAAACGATCACTCTGACAGCAACTGATAACGCAGGCAACACAACAACTTGCTCGTTCGATATCACTTTGATCGACACGATCGATCCGGTGATCACGTGCCCAGGTGACCAGACCGCCAGTGCCGATGCCAACTGCGAGTTCACAATGGCCGATTACACAGGTCTCGG
>NZ_JBEGHD010000057.1:0-428 GCF_049334165.1 Halocola ammonii | reverse complement strand
GCTACGGTGAACGATGGCTCTTGCCTTTTCACTGGAGACTCTTGTGACGATGGAGATCCTGAAACTGTGAACGACACCATCGATGAAAACTGTCAGTGCGGTGGAAACACTATTCCTGGTTGTACCGACTCAAACGCTTGTAATTACGATCCGAACGCCACAGTCGATGACGGATCGTGCCTGATCGTTGGTGAAACTTGCGATGACGGCAACGCTGCGACAATCAACGATGTGATCACCGAAAACTGCGAATGCGAAGGCGAAACCATTCCGGGCTGTACTAACATCAACGCCTGTAACTACGATCCAAATGCCACAGTGAATGATGGCTCTTGCCTCTTCACTGGCGATTCCTGTGACGATGGAAACCCAGAAACTGTGGACGACACCATCGATGAAAACTGTCAGTGCGGTGGCAACACCGTTCC
>NZ_JBEGHD010000056.1:0-434 GCF_049334165.1 Halocola ammonii | reverse complement strand
GTTTTGGAAGACTGCAACGGAAATGCACTCGGCTCAATGAGCCCAACAGGACCGGACAACACGTTTGTCTACGACCTTGACGATGAAGCTCCGGTACTCGAAAACGTATCAGCTTCAGCAGTAGGCGAATGCCTCAACGGAGGAAACTTCGTGTGGACAGTAGATGCCTCAGACGATAACCTATTCTCACTTGAAGTGGATCATTCCCTTCAAAACAGCTTGCCGGAGTTTACGGTTTATGCCGATGCAGGTGATCCTTACGGAAGTGCACAGGCAGCCACAGATTTTGCCAATGCTGGTGTCAGCGTTATTTACGATGACGCCAATCAGACCTGGACGATCGACTTTGGTCCGGCTGTGACACAGCAGTTCATCGACAACGAAGGAATCACTTTCTACACCGTTTTGGAAGACTGCAACGGAAATGCACTCGG
>NZ_JBEGHD010000055.1:0-452 GCF_049334165.1 Halocola ammonii | reverse complement strand
CCAGCAGCGCTGACACTGGAGTGTGACGCAGAGATCCCAGCCACAACAGCAGAAGCAGTAGACAACTGCGACAGCTCAGTGGTGGTAACTTCAGCAGACTACGATCTGATCACCCCATGGGTGTTCTCATCGACTTCCGGAGACGGCTTTGGTGAAGTAACTGAAGACGGACTGACACTAGAGAGTTCAGATTCAGGAACACTGGTTAGCCAGATTGTAGCCCTTACGTCCGCAGCAAAAGCGCTGACCATTAGCTTCGACTGGGATTACCTGACCACCGATGTAGACGGACCAGCTTATGAAGAGTTCGGCTACACGATTGACGGAGTGTTCACACAGCTGTCAGACAATGCAGGTGCAAACGATCAGTCAGGCAGTGCTTCTTTCGAAGTACCAGCGGGCAGCGAGATCGCCTTCATCATCAACGCAACAGACGACCAGCTCGGATCAGC
>NZ_JBEGHD010000054.1:0-467 GCF_049334165.1 Halocola ammonii | reverse complement strand
ATCGACTTTGGTCCGGCTGTGACACAGCAGTTCATCGACAACGAAGGAATCACTTTCTACACCGTTTTGGAAGACTGCAACGGAAATGCACTCGGATCAATGAGTCCAACAGGACCGGCCAACACATTTGTTTACGATCTTGATGATGAAGCTCCTGTACTCGAAAACGTATCAGCTTCAGCAGTGGGCAAATGCCTCAACGGAGGAAACTTTGTTTGGACAGTAGACGCCTCAGACGATAACCTATTCTCACTTGAAGTGGATCATTCTCTCCAAAACAGCTTACCGGAGTTCACGGTTTATGCAGATGCAGGGGATCCGTATGGAAGTCAGCAAGCAGAAGATGATTTTACTGCTGCAGGCGTGAGCGTTGTTTACGATGATGTCAATCAGACCTGGACCATCGACTTTGGACCAGCTGTGACGCAGCAGTTCATCGACAACGGAGGAATCACTTTCTACACTGT
>NZ_JBEGHD010000053.1:0-470 GCF_049334165.1 Halocola ammonii | reverse complement strand
ACAGTGTAGAAAGTGATTCCTCCGTTGTCGATGAACTGCTGCGTCACAGCTGGTCCAAAGTCGATGGTCCAGGTCTGATTGACATCATCGTAAACCACGCTCACGCCTGCAGCAGTAAAATCATCTTCTGCTTGCTGACTTCCATACGGATCCCCTGCATCGGCATAAACCGTAAACTCCGGCAAGCTGTTTTGAAGGGAATGATCCACTTCAAGTGAGAATAGGTTGTCGTCTGAAGCGTCAACAGTCCAAACAAAGTTTCCTCCGTTGAGGCATTCGCCCACTGCTGAAGCTGATACGTTTTCGAGTACAGGAGCTTCATCATCAAGATCGTAAACAAATGTGTTGGCCGGTCCTGTTGGACTCATTGAGCCAAGTGCATTTCCGTTGCAATCTTCCAAAACAGTGTAGAAAGTGATTCCTCCGTTGTCGATGAACTGCTGCGTCACAGCTGGTCCAAAGTCGATGGT
>NZ_JBEGHD010000052.1:0-472 GCF_049334165.1 Halocola ammonii | reverse complement strand
GAGATCTGAGAGAGAACTCAATCAAGGAATATATGTGATTAGAAATGCAGAATTCTACTGTGACTATGTGTTAAAACTGCGGTTTGAGTAGCCGTCTCCAGAATTTTAACATACTGAAACAACCCTGAATCAAGTCCAGGGTGACATCAGCACAGGTTTAAGAAGTTAAGGTTATTAAGAGCTTCATTATGGTGACAGAAATGTCTAACCTGGCTACTTAATGAGCCTTAATTCCTGAATGAGCTTAATGTTTCCCTGACTCATCTGCATAAGTTCATCTTTGGCACAACGACATTCAGCTACGGGCTTTACAACGCTGCCAGAAACCACAGAGGCACAATAGGAAAACATAGACACATAGATTCTATGTGCCTTTAACCTACTTGTCTTGAGATCTGAGAGAGAACTCAATCAAGGAATATATGTGATTAGAAATGCAGAATTCTACTGTGACTATGTGTTAAAACTGCGG
>NZ_JBEGHD010000051.1:0-488 GCF_049334165.1 Halocola ammonii | reverse complement strand
GACACGATCGATCCGGTGATCACGTGCCCAGGTGACCAGACCGCCAGTGCCGATGCCAACTGCGAGTTCACAATGGCCGATTACACAGGTCTCGGAACCGCTACCGACAACTGCGATGCAGCTCCAGTGATCACACAATCACCATTAGCGGGAGACATCGTGAGTGGGACGACAACAGTGACCCTGACCGTAACTGACGCCTCAGGCAACACAGCCACTTGCACGTTTGATGTAGTAGTAACTGACAACGCAGCGCCAGTGATCAATACTTGTCAAAGCGATGTCTCGAGAGATTTGGATGGAAGCTGCGAATACAGCCTCGAAGACTTTACCGGAGCGATCACAGCTACTGACAACTGTACACCAGACGCCAACATTGTCTACACGCAAAGTCCGGCAGCAGGAGTGATCCTGACTGGAGTGGGATCAACTCACACGATCACGCTCACTGCAACTGACACGAACGGAAACAGCTCTGACTGCACATT
>NZ_JBEGHD010000050.1:0-503 GCF_049334165.1 Halocola ammonii | reverse complement strand
GACGCTTCAGGGAACAGTACAGACTGCTCTTTCACGATCACACTAATTGACGACATCGACCCAACAATCACCTGCCCGGCTGACTTTGACGTGGCAACGGATGCGAACTGCGAGTTCTCAATTCCTGACTATACTTCTTTGGGAACAGCCGCTGACAACTGTGACGCGGATGTTACGATTACTCAATCACCGGCTGTAGGCAACGTACTTTCAGGTGAAGGTACTACCCAGACCATTACTTTGACTGCTACCGACAACGCAGGTAACACAAGCGATTGCAGCTTTGTGATCACGCTAATCGATGATATCGATCCGCAGATCACTTGCCCTGGCGATCAGAACGAGCCAGTGGATGCAAACTGTGAGTTCTCGATTCCAGATTACACGAGTCTTGCTGTTGCAACTGACAACTGTGACGCAGGAGTAACTGTGACTCAAAGTCCAGCAGCTGGAGTAACACTCTCAGGAGCTGGAACAACCCAAACGATCACACTGACAGCAAC